>JBEKOZ010000637.1:0-3480 GCA_049521275.1 Bryobacteraceae bacterium
GCGGCTCGGGGGACGGCTTGCGCGACGATGCATACCAGGAGAATTCGCGGAGCGGGAACGTGTTGCAAGGCCTGCCAGCGCGCCAAGAGGCTGAGGACGATGGCGACCGCTCCGTAGGTCCCGATGCGGCTGTCTTTGAGGATCGCCAGCATTTTTTCGCGGGTGCGGCCGGCGCGCATGGCATCGGCGACGTCGGCGAGTCCATCTTCGTGCAGAACGCCCGAGATCAGGGTCCAGAAGGCGACGGCGATCAGGGCGGCGAGCGAGGCGGGCAGCACGAAATTCGCCGCGATGAACAGACCCGCGCCGGCGGCGCCGAGCATCGCGCCGACCAGCGGAAAGAAAATCGCAGCACGGCCGGGCGGCACGGTCTGCGTGGGGACGCGGATGATGGTCAGGAACGAGATGGCCGCGAGAAAGGTCCGCATCACTTGACCCGGAGAGCCTGTCCGAAGATCATCCAATAAACTTCCTGCGCGATCGAGGCGATTCGTTGATTCAGGATTCCGGCGCGATCGCGAAATTCGCGCGAGAGGGCGTGGTCGGTAGGCACGATGCCGCTGCCGACTTCGTTGGTTACGAAGATCACAGTGCCAGCGGCGGATTTTGATGCGTCGATCAGAGCGTCCGTTTCCGCGTCGCAATTCCTGTTGGCGCACATGAGGTTCGAGAGCCACAGCGTCAGGCAGTCGACAATCATGACGTCGAAATCGGCTTCGGCGATGGCGCGGGCCAGGTCGAGCGGCTCCTCGATTGTAAAGAATTCTTCGCCGCGCTCCGACTGGTGGCGATGGATGCGGGTGGTCATCTCTTCGTCGGACGGCTGCGCGGTGGCGAGGAAAACGCGGGTTCCTTCGATGGCGCGGCCTTTCTCCAGCGCGTAGCGGCTCTTGCCGCTGCGGGCGCCGCCGCCGATCAGGATTACAGCCACAAGCTCCGCCGTTTCGAGCGCAGCAGCCAGATGAAGAATGGCCCACCGGCGAGCGCGGTGACGACTCCTACCGGGATTTCCGTGGGCGCAATCACTGTTCGCGACAGTGTATCGCACAACGCGAGGAACGCCGCGCCCAACAGAAACGAACACGGCATCAACATGCGGTGATCCGCTCCGAGCTTCAACCGCAGGGCATGCGGGACGATTAATCCGACGAATCCGATCGGGCCGGTCAGCGATGTGACGATGCCGGTGAGAAACGATCCGGCGATGTAGCCGAGCACGGTGTAGGTGGTGGTGGAGAGGCCGCGCGACGATGCCCATTCTTCGCCGACCGCGAGCAGATTCCACTGGCGCGAACGCGCGATGACCAAGGCGCACACGGGAACCACGGCCACGGCGAGCCAGGCGAGCGTCGAGTATTCGACGGCGTCCAACCCACCCATCAGCCATCGAGAGATGGCGAAAGACTGCGAGAATGACGCCAGATTATGGAGGAACAGCACGATGGCGAGCGAGATACTGTTCATCGTGACGCCCGCCAGAAGGAGCGTGAAGGAGGAAAGGCGACGTCCTTCAAAGGCGATCCAGAGCACGATCAGCAGAGCAGTGCCTGCGCCCGCAAGAGAGAGCAATCCGATGGCGGGCAATCCGAAACAGATGCCGATGACTGCGCCGACCGAGCCGCCGCTCGAAATTCCCAACGTGTATGGCTCTGCCAGAGGATCGCGGAGCAGGCATTGGAAGAGAACGCCGGTGAGCGAGAGCGCGGCTCCTGCGAGTAGCGCCAGGAGCACTCGCGGCAAGCGCGCGTAGAACAGAATTTCGTGGTCGGGTGAGACTCCCGCGAGCGCGCGGCGCAATTCGATGTGCGAGCTGCCGATGAGCGGCGCGACGATCGCGACGGCGATGAGGATGGCGAGCGAGATCCAGACGCTACGCTTCATACACCAGCCAGCCGTCGCGCAGCTCCGCATGCACTCCGAACACCCGATGGATCAGAGGCGGTGAGAGGGCTTGCTTGGGATTTCCCTGCGCCGCGATTCTGCCTTCTTCCATCACGATGACGTAATCGGAAAATCGGAGGGCGAGGTTCAGATCGTGGGTCACCGCGACGATGAGCATGCGCTCCGCGAGCGTGGTGAGCAGTTTATACATTGCGAGCTGATGCTTCAAATCGAGAAACGTTGTGGGTTCATCGAGAAGCAGCGTCTCCGGCTCCTGCGCGAGCGCCGAGGCCAGAATCACGCGCTGTTTCTCGCCTCCCGAAAGCGAACGAAAGTCCCGGAGAGCAAACGCGCGCGTGTCGGTGATCGCCATGGCGCGCGCCACTGCCGCGTGATCCTCCTGCGATTCGAACCAACCGTCGGCGTAGGGCGCGCGGCCCATGAACACGACCTGTTCGGCGGTGAACGGAAATTCGAGTCGCACCGATTGCGGAAGAAACGCGACCTTGCGGGCAAATTCGTGACGCCTCCATTGCCGAATCTCGACGCCGCGATATTGGCAGTCGCCCTTATAAGGATGCCGCAGGCCGGCGAGAATGCCCAGCAGCGTCGACTTCCCTGCCCCGTTCGGTCCCGAGATGGTCACGAAGCCCGCGGGCGGCAGCTCAAAGGTTGCGTCATGGAGACCGTAAGAGAATGACAAGGCAACTGCGCGAAAGCTCACGGTGTGAACCCCGGATGCAGCATTTCAGCGAATGCTTTTGCCGCGTCGATCACGCGTGGGCCTGGCACCACGAAAATATCCGACGCCACCGCGAAGACGCGATGCTGCTTCACTGCTGCCAGGTTCGGAACACGGTTCCATAGAGCGATCACATTGCGCTTATGCTCTTCGGTGACGCCAACCGTATCCGACATATCACCCATATCGACGATCACTTCGGGATTGCGCGCCATCACTTCTTCGAGGGACACCTCGGGATAGCCTGCCAGCGCATCGCGGAACACATTTTCGCCGCCGGCGACCTCGATCACCTCATTGAGATAAGACGCGCGTCCCGCCACGACCAATCCATCGAGCCGGTTCGGCGAACGGCCGATGACGAACATCATCCGAACGCGCGGCAGACCCGACGCCCGCGCGCGAATCTTTTCGAGGCCATTGCGAATCGAGCCGCTCAACTGCTCCGCCACACCCTCTGTGCCGGTGGCCGCGCCTACATCGTGAATCGATTTATCAATCGCGGCGATATTATCCTGGTTGACTTCGAGGACGCGCAATTTGAGTTTCCCGAGCCGGTCGGCGAGATGCACCGGATTGGTTTGAATGATCACCAGATCCGGCCTCAGCGACGCGATTGCTTCCAGATTCGGCGACGTATAGTCACCGATTTTCGGCTTCAATTGAGCCTCTGGAGGATAGCGGCAGAATCGCGTGACGCCAACCACCCGGTTCCCCAGTCCCAGTGCGTAGAGCAGTTCGGTGATGCTCGGCGCGGTCGAGACGATGCGCTGCGGCGGCGCGGCGGATGCGGCCGCCGCCAGCAGGAGAATCCCGAAAGCGCGCCGAGGGATCACCACGTGACTCGCAAGCCTCCC
>JBEKOZ010000638.1:0-3477 GCA_049521275.1 Bryobacteraceae bacterium
GTGAACTTCAAGGCCCGGCGCAAGAGCCTTCTCGTTATGCGAGGCCCGAAATCCGCGTCCGCTGATTTCGATCAGCTCGCCCACGACGGTTACTGGCGTTGGATCTTCAAACGAAATCTCAATTGCCCCAAACTGCGGCGATCGTTTCTCGCTTCTTCGATCGTGCCTGGGCTTAAATTCCATCGGGGTTATCCGGCCACCGGCAGCCGCTCGGCCACCCTTCCGTAGGACCTGATCTTGCGCTGTAGCGTGCGCTTGGATATACCCAACTTGTCGGCGGCCTTTTGCTGGTGGCCTCTGGTCTCCTCGAGCGCCGCCAGGATCGCCCTCCGCTCCAGATCCGGAAGCGCCGCGAGACGATTTAGACCGGAGGAGAAAGGGCTATGCGTAAACTCTCCCGGGAGATCCGCGAGGGTGATCTCAGGAGCGTTCGCCAACACAGAAGCCCGCAACACTACGTTTCGCAATTCGCGGACATTCCCCGGCCAGTCGTGAGCGCGGAACCTCTCCAGCACCTGATCGGAGAAGCGCAGGACGGACTTCTGCTGCGCCAGATAATGAAGCGCCAGCGGCACCACGTCGTCGCGCCGGTCACGCAGAGGAGGAATACAAATGGGAATCTGCGAAAGGCGGTGGTAAAGGTCGGACCGGAAGCGCCCTTCTTGAACAGCCGCCTTTAAATCCTGATTCGTTGCCGCGATCAGACGAACATCCACCGAGACCTTCTTCACCCCACCGACGCGGTAATAACTGGCTCCATCGAGCACCCGGAGCAGTTTTACCTGCATCCTTGGTTCGAGATCGCCGATCTCGTCGAGAAACAGCGTTCCATGATCGGCAATTTCAAACAAACCCTGCTTACAGGACTCCGCGCCGCTGAACGCACCTTTCTCATGGCCGAAGAGTTCGCTTTCGAGCAGATTCTCCGGCAGAGCGGCACAGTTCAAGTCGACCCAGGATTTTGCCGACCGGAGCGAATAGTGATGTAGAGCACGCGCGAAAATTTCCTTTCCCGTGCCACTCTCGCCGGTGATCAGAATCGTCGCGTTCGTCGGCGCGACTCTCTCCACCAGCAGGAGCAGCCGTTGCATGACTTCGCTGGCGAAGACGGCTGGAACGCCAATAAATTCGCGCACGAGCATTAAGAATCTAGTATTTACGAACGTTTACAAGGCAAGCTATAAGGCTTATGCCCAAGTTTTGCGGCCAGAAGACCTGAAACAATTGAATCCGGCGCGCTATGTAGCCGAGAGCAGTGGGCGGCTCGGTAGCGCCGAGGCGATTTGTTGGCAATTCAGCCCCATGCGTCAGCTTGGGGCTTGCACGGGAAATCGAAACAGCCCCAAGCTGGCGCATGGGGCTCCCGGGTGCGTCGATGTCCGTTCGAAAACAAACTATTCAGGCGGTCGCCGCACTAGAGCCGATTCAATGCCGGCTTCTCTGCCGGGAGTTCCAACACCCGTGCGGCGGCCGGGGCGGCGGACAGCAGACTCGCTAGCGCCTGCGCCGAGAACGCGTCGCGCTCCTGACGGTAAAGCGAGAGCACGCCGACCACGACGCCATGCGCGATCAGTGGCACCGCCAGCGCCGAGCGCAAGGTGCTGAACCTGGTGGGATCCTTCAAATAACCCGGCTCGACCGAAGGATTTCCATTGACGATGGATTTTCCATTTTCGGCGACCCATCCCGAAAGTCCCATTCCGAGAGGAATTTCGAGCGAGGCAAACAGACGGTAGTCTTCGCCATCCAGACCTTCCGGGATCAGGTGCTCGCCGGACTTCCGGTAGAGCACCAGGGCGTCATAAGGAACGATGTTGCGCACGGCATCGCGCAGCGCGGCGAATGCGGCGTGACGGTCCGAGCATCCCTCCAGGAGTTGCTCCAGATTCTCCGCGGCCAGGGACCGGTGAAACTGCATCAGGTCGGATCCCGTAGTCGATTCGAATCCCGCGGCAGGCGCGTCGCCGCGCTCGATCTTGAGGTCCGTCGAGAGCTTTGTTTTTTCGTGAACCTGGCCGGAGGTCGCCTGATGTTCCAGTTCCACGTAGCGCTGTTTCAAAATCGCCACTACCTTGGGATCGAAGCTCTTTCCCGCTTCCGATTCGACGATCCCAATGGCTTCCTCCAGGGGCAATGCGCGCCGGTACTGCCGGTCGGAAGCGAGCGCGTCGAGACAATCGACGGCCGATAGAATCCGGGCGCCAACGGGAATCTGGTCGCCGGACAAACCGTCCGGATAACCGGTGCCGTCCCACTTCTCATGATGCGATCGCACGACGGGCGCAACCGGATAAGGGAAGCGGATCTGTTCCACGATTTCCGCGCCCACCACGGTGTGGGTTTTCATCTTTTCGAACTCGTCCGGAGTCAGTTTTCCGGGCTTCGAAATGATGTATTCGGGGACGGCGAGTTTCCCGATGTCATGGAGCAGAGCCGCGGCGCGCAGCGCTTCCAGTTCTGCTTCGGTCAAGCCCAGTTCCTTGCCGACGCCGATGGCGTAGACTTCCACCCGCTGGAGATGCGCGTGCGTGGTTTGATCCTTCGCTTCAATCGCGAGAGCGAGTGCTTCGATGGTGCGGCGGTGCAAGGCCGCGACTTCTTCGGCATGCGCGCGCCGCTGTTCGGCCCTGTTTTTCTCTTCTTCGAGGCGGTTTATGTGCAAACTGTGGGAGCGGTAAACGACATAAAGGATGGGCAGAAGCAGCAACGACGTCTGCCATCCCAGCAGTTTGCTGGCGGCGTTCACCATCCAGGCGACCGCCGCTCCGACCAGGTAATTCGGAAACGACCAGAAGTACGATTCGCGCCACACGGCCCAGGTACGTTTTCCTTCGGTGAGCGCAATCACGGCGGCGATCGAAAGCGTGTTGGTCACGAAGTACACGGCCGCGGCAAGAAGCAGTCTCAAGGGCGCTTCGAGTGTGCCATCGGCGAAGAACGAAGCGTGGTAGACGTCATAGGACGCCTGGATCGAGCAGGCCAGGCTCGCGACATTGAACACCACCTGCACGGCCCGCAGCCGGTTCTTGGCATGAAAGACGCTTTGCACCAGGATGCCGAGGCATCCCATGGTCAGAGTTTCCGCCAGGCTCAGTTCGGAGATGCCGATGAGGATGAACAGAAAGTTCATCGACATGGTTCCGGAGACGGCCGGCAGCGTAACCTTCATGCCGGAAGCAAGCAGTGCGATGGCGCAATAGGACAGGTAGCGCGGCCAATCCGCGGTGCTCCAATGAGAGAGGCCGTGAGTGAGAATCGCGGCGCCGGCCAGGATGATCAGCCCGATGTAGACGATGGCTTTCGGAGGCGTCATGAGTATGTAAGGGCGACCGGCCTTACATACAATCGGCTCCTTGGGCGACAGACTTAAGGCCCAAAAGACGCCATTGTGGCGCAGGGAAGCGCCATTTTGTCGCCGGCCTGGTATTTTCGGGGTACGCATTTTCCCCTAAATCAATCACTTAGTTGGTGGCCTCC
>JBEKOZ010000639.1:0-4219 GCA_049521275.1 Bryobacteraceae bacterium
ACGTAAGTATCACGACGCCAGACGGGAAGGTTCTGAAGCCAGGCGCCTCTAAAGCCGAGGATGGGTACACCTGGACAAGCTTTGAAGAACAATACGGAAGTTCAAAGAGTGAGATCTCTTGGCTCTTGTTCCTCCCAATTGACGGAATGCATCAGGTAGTCGCATTCAAAAAGATCACCAAGGGCCGCTACGTGATCCATGTCGAGTCGCGCCAGGAAACCCCCGTGACGGTAGCATTCTTCCCCTTGGAGCAAGTGGAAAAGGGGGAAGCAACATTGCAAGCGAACGCCGTCGAGAAACCGGCTCCGGACGAGGTAAAAATCCAGGCGCAACTGCCCAACCTCGGGCCCAATTACCCCCTGGTGGGAGATAAGCTTCCTCTGGTCGTCAGGATCCTGGGCGATATTGGCACCTCAGCCCCGAAGTTCGAGGTGCGCATGCAAACCGTGCCGGCTCTGGGTCCGACGCCCATTGGATCGCGACGCGGAACTCCTCAACCGGTGGTAACGGTACCGGTTAATCTGACCCATGAGCCGGACGGAGCGTGGCACGGGTCAGTGGAGTGGACCACCCCAGGTTCGATTTACGTGTCGATCCGCGTCTCGGGCACCACGAGATCGGGCGAAGCATTTCAAGAAGAAGTTCTAGTGACGAACCCGTACATGATCGTCAATCCGGTTGTCGCGCGTTTGGTGTCCATCGCCGCGACCCCCGTGGATGTGGACGGCGACGGGAAGTTTGACCGGTTGGACATCACGGCGGAGCTGGACGTCGTCCTTCCAGGCGTTTACCTTTTTGGCTTCTCCGTGAAAAGCAGGCAGGTACGTCTGGAGCCGGATGGGCGAAGGCCCCTTCGTGATCGGAGACGTGTGGGTGGTCCGATCGGACAACGGGAATGCGGTTGGCGCTCCCTCCAAGGACATTCACGCTCAGACCGCGGCCTGGACGCGCGATCAATGGAGCCGGGGCAACATGTTTGGGGAGGACACGGTAAGCGTGCACGGCATTCGTCCCGCGCCGTCCGGTAAGTTTCGGTTCGTAGAAGTGCAGTGGGACGTCACCACGCCAGGTGGAACGTGCTCCTGGGGAGGGACACTGCACAGCACGACCACGACTCCGGGGCCGATCAAAGGTCCAGGCGTCTTTTCCGCGGACTACCGAGCACCGCTCCCGGCCGGCCCCACGACCCTGAGCTTCATCTTCGATGCGGCGGATGTCGCTGTTCCCGACAAACGCGACTGGGACTTCCAAGCCAACCTCCGCTGTGGATCGGACGACATCCGCCTCAGAGCCAACGCCCGGACCTTTGTCTTAAATCAAGATCAATTCGAGCCCGCGGAGACGTCCTTTTTGATCCGCCTTCGGAACCCGATCCGGCTATCGCCAGGGGGCTCAGCCACGCCGCGAGCTACGATTCTGGGCGTTACCGCGCAAGTCCAGTTCACACTCGCTAATGTTCCGAACGGCTTGTCCGCGAAGCTCTCGCCGGTCACCAGCCGGAATGGCTCCGCAGAGGTTGACGTAGCCGTGCAGGCGACGCCTGACGCGAAGCCGGGCAGGTACGTGATCGACGTCTCCGCGGAATCGGGAGCGGAAACCATCAGAACCGAGTTGCTGGTGGACGTCGTACAAATCCAGAAGTAGGCTAACACCGGACATGCCAGACGACGACACCTAAGCCAATGGCATCAGCGCGACGCAAACGAGTAAGTAGACGTTAGCGGTTTTTTGCTACCAGATGTGTGGTGTTATCGGCGGCGCAAGCGGCCGTTCGGGAAGAATATTAAACCCGAGCTGCTGCTGGGCCAAAATCAAAATAGAAGTATCGAATCGACCACCTACTCGTAGCGCAACGCGATCATAGGGTCGACGCTCAACGCGCGCCGCGCTGGAATCATGCTGGCCGCGCCTGCGATGATGACGAGAAACATGGACAGGCCCACGAAACTGACGGGATCGTAAAAAGGAACTCCGTAAAGCAGGTCGCTGGCACCAGGAAGCGCCAGAATCGAGTGCAGGTATGCCGAGAGCGCCGCTGCCCCGCCAATGCCGAAAAGCACTCCGCAGATCACCGGTCGCAGTCCCTGCGCCACCACCGCGAACAGAACTTCCCTCCCCTTCGCGCCGAGCGCCATGCGAATTCCGATTTCCTTTACCTGCTGGCTAACCACGAACGACATCACTCCGTAAATCCCGACAGCGGCCAGAGCCAGAGCCAGTGCCGCAAGAATCGCCGCGAACATCGCGCTGACTTGAGCGAACGATCGCTGGAGCCGCACCGGTCCCTCCTCAAGATTCAGGGTCGACAATCCGGCCTTAAGACTCGAATCCACCGCAGCCGCGGCACTTCGGACGGCGGCGATAGCGCGGCGAGGATCGCCTTGAGTGCGCACCAGCAATCCTGTGTTCCAACCACCTGGCCTGGGCGCGAGATACACATGGGCTACATCGACCCGCGAAAGGCTCGCGTATCTAATGTCCTTGACCACGCCGATGATTTCGAACTCGGCGAGACTTCCCTGGAAGTTCATATCCAACTTGAAATGCTTTCCGAGCGGGTTCTCCGCCGGCCAGAACTTGCGAGCCGTAGATTCGCTCACGATTGCAAGATTATTCCCTCCTTGCTGCGCCTCCAGGCTCGTGAAATGCCGACCGCGAACCAGCGGGATATCGAGCAGATCGAAATAAGTGTCGGAGGCGTAGCTCGCAAGCGTCCGACTACGCTCGGCATCAATGAGAATGGGTGCGGTCCACGTTCCCAAAAGAGGCATCGTGCCGACGGCGACACGTTTCACTTCCGGCAAAGTCTGCAACCGATCCATCAGCTGCCGCATCGTGTCGCCCCTAAGATCCCCATTTAGAAGATAAATGCTCCGCGTCTCGAACCCGGGCTCAGCGGTCTGGGCCCGATTCAGTCCACGCATCAAGAGACCCGCGCTAATCAAGAGCACCATGGAAACGGTGACCTGCATTCCCACCAACAGGCTCCGTAGCCGGGAACGGCTAAATCGCGCTCCAAAACCGCCCTCGTCCTTGAGCGCCGCGGTCAGATCCGGCCGGCTGAACTGCAGCGCCGGCGAAACTCCGAACAGCAGCCCGGCCGCGAGCGATAAAAACATTGCGTAAGCGAGCACGTGCGCGTCCGGGCTCAAGTTGATCCCAATCGCGATCTCAGCGCCGGCGCGCTCTCGAACGAATTTTTCGATCCCGATCCACAGCAGCTTTGCCGTCCACACGGAGAACAGAAATCCGCCCAACCCGCCGATCATCGAGAGCAACAAACTTTCGGTCATCAGTTGGCGAATCACTCGTCCCCGGCTTGCACCGAGCGCGAGCCGCACGCTAATTTCCTTTTGTCGCGCCGCCCCGCGCGCCAGCAGCATGTTCGCGATGTTGACACACCCCACCAGCAGCACCATTCCGACAATCAGCATGATGGCCACCGCCGACGCTTGAAACCGCATATCCTCCGTATTGCCGATCAATGCCGTCCGTTGCAACGTCACCGTAATGGTCCGATCTGCTTCCTGATAACTGCCGACGAGTTGCCGGATCAGGACCGCCGTCTCAGCCCCCGCTCGGGATCGCGTCACCCCAGGCTTCAGCCGCGCCAGGATCTGGAACTGCATCTCGCCCGGAGTGTTCAACCAATCGCGCCCAGGCGCAAGCTGTTGCTGCATGGAAACAGGCGCCCAAAAATCCGGAATTTGCGGAATCACAGCAGTACCGCTGAACTCCTTCGCCGCCACCCCGACTACCGTGAAGGGGACGCCATTCAGACTCATGATGTGCCCCACGATCGCCTGATCCCCATGGAACCGGCGCTCCCAAAACGAATGGCTGATCACCATCACCGGGTTCCCGCCGGGCGTGCGATCCTCGTCCGGCAAGAACGTGCGGCCAATGATTGCGGGAACTCCCAGGTCGAAGAAATAACTCGATGACACCAAAGTCCCTTGTACTTTTTCGACGCCGTCCGCCACCACCGGCAACGCCCCACTCGCGGCGACCATGCTGGCGAAAACATCGTTGCGGTCGCGGCAATATTTATACTCCGGGTACGAGAACTCATATTGCACGCTGCCACGGTTGTGCTGAAACCATCGCTCCAGCCGAACCACCAAGTTGGGATCGCTGACCGGCAAAGCCTTTAGAGCGATTGCGTTGTAAGCCGTGAATACCGTCGTCGTCACGCCGATTCCCAGCGTCAAAGTAAGCA
>JBEKOZ010000640.1:0-3469 GCA_049521275.1 Bryobacteraceae bacterium
AGCGTTCGTTTATACGGAAACATGTTCGCCGGGGAGCAGGTGACGGGGGTGTTCCTGAATCTCACGTACCTGGTGATTCCCATTATCTTTATCCTGCTGCACATTTTCGTGGCGGTGGTGCAGACTTATGTGTTCACGCTGCTGACGACAATTTACGTCGGCCAGGCGACCTCCGAGGAACATTAACGGCTTTTTGTTGGACCGTCAAGTGTGAGCCGCCAGCGCCCCAGCGCGGGATTGGAACCACCTCCTGGACGGAATTTTGATAGAAAAGGAAGAAAAATGCGTACGAAACTTTTGATCCTGATGACGTTCTTTTTGCTGATCGCAGCGGTGCCTGCGTTCGCGCAAGGAACAGCGCCGGCGAGTGGTGTCGCGGCCGGCGAACTGACTGTTGTTGGCTTAGTGGTCGGAATGGCGATCGCTTCCGGACTCTGCGGACTCGGCCAAGGCAAGGCTGTGGCGAGCGCCGCCGAAGCGGTGGCTCGGAATCCTGGAGCGCGCGCGGGAATTCAGACGCTGCTGGTGCTCGGCCTGGCGTTCATCGAATCGCTGGCGATTTTCACGCTGCTGATCGTCTTCTTGGTTAAGCCCAAGTAGAGTAGGTTCCTGCCAGCGGATCCGGCGAACGCTTCCGCTGGCTTTCCTCATGTTAAAGTTGCACGGCATTTTCCCTCCGATCGCGACTCCTTTCGATCATTCGGGCGAGCTGTATAAGATAAAGGTCCAGCACAATATCGAGAAGTGGAATCGTACGGGGCTCGCCGGATACGTGGTTTGCGGATCGACGGGCGAGAGCGTTTATCTTTCGACCGAAGAGAAGATCCGCTTGTGGGAATGGGTCGCCGAATACGCCGCGCCCGAGAAGCTGCTGATCGCGGGCACGGGTGTCGAGGGCGTTCGCGAGACGATCGAGCTGACCAATCGCGCCGCCGGTATTGGATACAAAGCGGCGATGGTCCGCACGCCGTTCTATTACAAGAATCTGATCCAGCGGACCGAAGCGCAGACGCTGTATTTTCGCGCTGTCGCCGATTCGTCGAAGATCCCGATCATGATCTACAACTGGCCGCAAGCGACCGGCGTTGACATCTCGACCGACGCGGTGGCCGCGCTATCCCATCATCCGAACATTATCGCGATCAAGGAAAGCTCCGGCAATCTCGAAAAAGTGATGCAGATGATTCGCGAGGTGAAGCCGGGGTTCCAGGTGCTGGTGGGGTCCGCGCCAACGCTCGCGCCATCGCTGGCGGTGGGCGCGGTGGGCGCGGTGCTGGCGTACGCGAACGCGGCTCCTTACTCGACCATTTCGATTTACGAGGCGCACCGCACGCGCGAAACGGCGGCCGCGCTCGACTGGCAGAACCGCATCGCGCCCGCCGCGCAACTGGTGACGACGAAGTATGGCGTGCCGGGATTGAAATACGCGATGGATCTGAACGGCTACTACGGTGGCATCCCGCGTCTGCCTCTGACGCCGATCGGTCCGGAGGCGAAGAAGGAAATCGAGCAGGCGTTCGACGGAATCAAGGGCTAGGCATTACCCGCAACGCCGACCACTCTTCGTCCGTCATGATCTGCCCGGGATCGAGCACCTGCCGCGGGCGTCCGTGCCCCCGCAGAGCGCCATTTCGAAAATCCCGGGCGCGAACGTCGAGCAGGTCCGACACGCGATCGGCGATGAAGCCCACCAGTTTTTCGCCCGCCGCGACGACGATTATAAACGGCTCCCTGCCGCGCGATCCGTTCGGAATCGCGAGCTTCGCCGTCAAATCGACCACGGGAAAATCGTGGCCGCCGATCCTGGCGAACCCGCTGATCCACTTGTGCGGCGTGTTCAGGGCGACCATTTCATGCACTGGTAAAATGCCGCGCACATGCTCCGCCTTCATGGCAAAATCCCGGCGCGCCACGCGAAACGTCAGGTATTTTCCGGCGCTTGCAACAGGCGGTTCGTAAGATACAGTCCCCACGGGAGGCTCATCGGCGTCAACTGGAGGGATAATAGAGGTAGCCGCCATGTTCCGCGCATTTGTTTTTTTCCTCTCGACCTTTCTGGCCTGGCAGCAACCACCGTCCCCTCCGGCCGATCCGGAGGTCGAGTTCGTTTGCCCGATGGATAAGGATGTCCGCTCCAGTGTTCCCGGCAAGTGTCCGCGCTGCGGGATGACGCTGGTGGCAGGAATCCCCGATGCGCGCGAATTCGCGGTGCACGTCACCACCGCGCCCAAAATCCTGAAGGCTGGCGACGATAGCCTGTTGACGTTCCGCGTGGAAGATCCGCTGACTGGAAAGACCGTCCAGCACTTCGAGATCATGCACGAGAAGCTGTATCATCTTTTCGTGATCAGCCAGGATCTGCAGTTTTTCGAGCATATCCATCCGATCATGCAAGCGGACGGCAGCTTCGACCTCGACGTCAGGTTTCCGCACGCCGGGCTATACCGCGTGCTGAGCGATTTCTATCCCAAGGACGCGACGCCGCAGTTAATTGCCGATACGCTGTTCGTCGCGGGTCCCGGAATGAAGATGAGCCCGGCGAAACTGACCGCGGATATGGCGCCCAACGATACCGAGAATCTCCACGTTTCGCTCACGACGGAGCCGCCGCAGCCCATTGCGGGGATGAAGACCCTGCTGTTTTTCCGGCTCACGCCGAACGACGGGATTGAGCCTTACATCGGCGCGATGGGCCATATGCTGGCCGCCAGCTCCGATCTGATCGATATGATGCACACCCATCCCTTCCTGGTGACGGATCCAGAAGAGGGAACCGTAAAACAAATCCAGTTCAATTTGATTTTTCCGCGTGAGGGGATCTACCGGGTGTGGACGCAGTTCCAGCGCAAGGGCGTCGTCAACACAACGGTTTTCAACATTCCGGTTACAGTATTAAAGTGACGTCTTACCGCATTGAGAATGTCGAGGCGCTGCTCACGCCCGCCCTGGTGATTTATCCCGAAATCGTCGACCGGAACATTGCCGCCACGCTACGATTGCTGGGCGGTGACGCGAACCGCTGGCGGCCCCATCTGAAAACAGCCAAGCTCGGATTCATCATGAATCGGCTGGCGTCGCAGGGTGTCGTCAACGCGAAATGTTCCACCACCGTCGAACTCGCCGCGGCGTGCGCAGCGGGGATGACGGACGTCCTGTTGGCGTATCCCGTCGTGGGCGCGAACGCGAAGCGAGTGATCCAAATCGCCGGACAATTTCCGAACGTCCGCATCTCCGTGCTGGTGGAGAACGTAGACCAGATTGCGGCGTGGGCTGTTCCTGGCGGGGAAGGCGCTATAGGAATTTTCGTCGACGTGAACCCCGGCATGGACCGCACCGGCATTTCGCAGGACGGCATCCGGGAGATTCTCGCCGTCGTGCGCGCCGCCGATGCACAGTTTCGCGGCCTGCATTATTATGACGGGCACATGTCCGCCGCGTCTCTCGAGGAAAGAGAAAAGCTCGCGCACAA
>JBEKOZ010000641.1:0-3467 GCA_049521275.1 Bryobacteraceae bacterium
CTCTCGGCCGCGGGGCGAATATGCCGGTCCGCAACCAACGATTCGGCCATCGCTACTATCAACAATAGCAACAACAACCACGGCCACAACGGCCACGGCTTCTTATCCCTGCTCTCTCCACCAGACGCGCCCGGCGTCGATTGGTCACTCCCGGTCGCCCGCCATAAATCGAGCGTTTCCTGGGGAATCACTTGCAAATTCGATTCCCTTCGGTCCGCGTGCGCCGCGAGCAGGGTGTGCCGTCCGCTGGCCGTCTTCAATTCGAAAAAGCCTTCTTTGTCGAGCGCGAAATTCCGCGCCGTCGTCGCCTCTGCCAGCGTCAGCAATCTCTTGCCGTCCGGATCCAGCACCTCCGCCGCGGCCGATTTATTGTCGGCGGTTCTCAGTTCGACGTAGGAATCCACCACCAGGTTCACTGGCTGCTCCGCGCCGCTTCCCGCCAGATAAGCCGCCGACCTCTCGACAAACGGTACCCACGATGCATGCAGCGGCAGATCGTTGGTCTCATCGTTGTCGAAGGTCGACGTGAACACCAAGACTTTGCCTTCGCCCAATTGCCGTTCGAGCAGCAGCGGCGTCTGATCGTTCAGCCGCGCCAACACCCGCGATTTCGCCGGTGTCACGTGAATCGCCAGATAAAACTTGACGCCCGAGAACCGCTCCACACTGCGCAGCGCCGGATGCCCCGCGTCGATTTCGGCGACGTTGAAAAATCGATCGCCCTCGCGTCCCGCGTAGCTCGCGCCCTCGATCGAATCGTCGGTCAGCGGCACTTTCACTTGCGCGGCTGACGCCGGTCCCAGCGCGATCAGCACCGACCCTCCGGCGTTGACGTAGCTTTTCAGGGCATCTTCGAGCGCCGCCGAAACCGTGCCGATGTTGTCCAGCACCACGAACGCGTAATGAGAAAACGGCAGGCTCGCGGCCGCGTCCGGCCGCACCACTTCCAGTTGAAACGCGGAGTCGCCCGACGAATCGAGCGCCGCGCGATAGTACAGCTGCGCCCGCGGATGCCGCCCGTCATCGACAAACAGCACCTTTCGCGGATCGGTCCGTTCGACCGCGAAGTAGAAGCGATCGTCGGCCGGCAGAATGTCAGCTCCGTCGACACGAACTTCGCCCCGGCTGAATCCGTAAGGCGCGTCGAGCCCGAGAAATTCCACCTGCGCCCGCCCGCCGGTGGCGACCTCGACCGTCTTGGTTTCGAGGACCTTATTGTTCAGCACCAGGGAAACGCTCTTCTTGACCGTTTCGACCTTCGAATCTGGCGCGCCAAAATTGGCAATCGTCGCCGACACGCGAACCTTCTTAGGATCAAAGATTCTCTGCGGCGCGACCACATTCTCAACAGCCGTGTTCGCCGCCGCCTGCCCGATCTGATGAAACACCAGTGTCGTCGATGGATCCAGCCGCAAATCGGCAAATCCCGGTGGCAGCGCCGACTTTTGCAGATCGCTTGCCAGGTGCACTTCGAGCGCCAGATGAGTCGATTCGGAAAGCGTCCGGACGTAGCGCGCCAGCTCTCCAAAAGAAGCCCGGCTGTCGCTCGGCTGAATCGACTGCACCGCGACCCGCAACTCGCCCGGGTCTGAGATCAGCTGCGTCAGCGCCTGCACCGATCCCCCCAGCGCGAGGACCTGCGCCTGGTCGCCGGGCTTCATGCCCGCGATCAACGACAGTGCTTCGTCCTTCGCTTTCGACAGACGATCCGCCGCGCGCATACTGAACGAACGATCGACGGCGATCACCAGAACCTTCTTGCCGTCCACCGCCGATGGATCGCGCTTGATAAACGGATTCGCAAAGAGCAGCGCCAGCAGGATCAACATCAAGGTCCGCAGCGTGAACAACAGGATATATTCGAGGCGCCGGTGCTTCACGGAGCTCATCTCGCGCCGCTCGAAAAACATCAACGACGGAAACAGGCGAGGGTCCGTCTTGTGCCGCCGCAGCAGATGAATCCAGATGGGCAAGCCAACCGCGGCCACTCCGGCAAGAAACCAAGGCGCAAGAAAACCCATAGCTACGATCCACTAGCCAGGGCCGTGGCAGCTATTCTGACTCCTGACTCCTGACTCCTGACTCCTTTCTTCACAGCTTCCCTTTTCTGATCGCCAGGTATTCCCGCAGAGCGTCATCGAGAGGCCGGCTCGTGTCGATCAGAAAATAGTCGATCCCCGCCGCCTGCGCGCGCGTCTTGATGTCTTCGAGATGCGCCTGAATCTTCGCCGGATACTCGTGCGCCGCGTAATCGGGCGATACCTCCAGCGTCTCGCCCGTCTCCAGATCCTCCAGCAGCACCGGATGGTTCAGCTTCGGCCGCAGCTCCTCCGGATCCAGCAGATGGAAAAGAATCAGCTCCGTCCCACGGAATCGCAGAGGCTCCACCGTCTTGATGATTTTCTCGGGCGAGTCCCAGAAATCCGAAATCGCGGCGACGATGCCGCGCCGGCGATGAAACTCCTGCACGTGCCGGAACGGGTGCGCGAAATCCGTTCTCGTGCCGGTCTTCGCACTTTCGATCGCGTGAAGAATGCGGGCAAGCTGCCCTTGCCGCGAGGATGGGCGCACAAAGTCGCGAACATCGTCGTCGAAAATCACGATCCCCGCCGCGTCCCGCTGGCCATGCGCCATGTAGGCGAGACACGCTGCCAGAAACCGCGCATACTCGATTTTTTCCGTGCTGTGCGACCCGAACTTCATCGAGCGGCTCATGTCCAGCAAAATCGTGAGCTGGCAATTCGTCTCGCCCCGATACCGCTTCAGGAACATCTTTTCGGTTCGCGCGTAGACGTTCCAATCCACGTGCCGCAGATCGTCGCCCGGGGTGTACGCGCGATACTCGGCAAACTCCTGGCTGAATCCGAAATCCGGCGACCGATGTAAGCCCGCGACAAACCCATCGACCACCGTCTTCGCCACCAGGTCGAGCCCGGAGATGCCGCCGAGCACTTTCGGATCTAGAAATCGCTGCAACATGCTTGTTCCGAGCTAGCCTATGCTCTCGGCGCGGGCATCGCCTCCAGCAGCTTCAGCAAAATGTCATCGGTCGTCAGCCGATCCGATTCCGCCTGGAAATTCAGCAGCACGCGATGCCGCAGAATCGGCCGCATCAGTGAAATGATGTCTTGATAGGTCACGTGATACCGTTTATGCACCAGTGCCCGAGCCTTCGCCGCCAGCACCAGAAATTGCGCCGCGCGCACGCTGGCCCCGAAGTTCACATACTTCTTCACAAACTCCGGCGCTGAGGGGTCCGTCGGGCGCGTCGCCCGCACCAGGTTGACCGCGTAGCGCGCCACCGAATCCGCGATCGGCACCATGCGCACCACCTGCTGGAAATCGATAATCTCCTCGGCGGTCGTCACCGCCACCACCTGCGCCAGATGCGTGGTGGTGGTCAAATCCAGCACCTTCACCTCGTCGTCGGCCGTCAGATAATCGAGCAGCGTATTAAAAATGAACCG
>JBEKOZ010000642.1:0-3829 GCA_049521275.1 Bryobacteraceae bacterium
GCCTCCGGGAAAGCGCAAGGTGCTGCCGATTGAGACTACCCGGCACGCGTTTGCCTACGTTTTCGCGGGCGACGGAAAATTCGGCAATGCTTCTGGTCCGCTGGCGGTGCCCACCGAGAGCGTGGGTTGGGCCGACACAACGCCGCCAGCCGATGCCGACAACCGTTCGCTGGTGCTGTTCGATCAGGGCGATGAACTCACCGTGCAGGCCGGCGAGGACGGCATCCGATTCCTTCTGGTTTCCGGCAAGCCGCTCGAAGAGCCGGTGGCGTGGTACGGCCCCATTGTGATGAACACGCAGGATCAGCTGCGCGAAGCGTTCGACGAACTGGAACAGGGGACTTTTCTCAAGCAAGCCTCTGGCAATTAGGGCCAGTGCTCTTACATTACGCCGGCGTGATGCATAACCACCTCGGCTTTTTGACGGATTTCGCGGGCCACCTCAAAGGGGTCGCCTTGTTGGAACTTCGGCAGGAAAAGTTCCACCGAGAGAGGACCGGCGTATCCCTTTTCCGCAAGCTTCTTGAGGATGCGGGTTAGTGGAGTGACTCCATCGCCGGGAATGACTCGCGTTGTGAGATCCAGCATCTCTCGCGGCATATCTGGAACATCCTGAAAGTGCACGTGAGCGATTTCTGCGGGTTGAATCGCATCCAAATCCTCCAGCTTGTTGAGGCCGGACCAGAAGTGGTAGCAGTCGAACATGGGTGAGAGGTTGGGATGCGCCGCCGCGCGCGTCATTTTGGCCAGGGTCGGCAAGGTGGAAATAAATGTGGAGGTGCGCACGAATTCGATCCTGAGCGACACGTTGTACTGCTTGGCGATCTCACCGGCTTCATGCATGTTGGCGGGGCAGGTTTTGTAGTCGTCCTCGGTGAACTTGCGCGTCGCGACCGTGGTCGCATAAACGTTCTTTAGTCCCAATGTTGCAAACATCTCGCAACGTTTCTTGAGATTGTCGATGGAGGCAGTTCGATTGGGATTCGGCTCCCATAGACCAGCCACTCCGGTGGCTCCCTGAACGGCGGTCAATCCCAGGTCTGTCAGCACCCGGCGGGCGGCTGGCAGGTCCTCGGTTTTCAGAAAATCATCCAGCAGATTATTGGTGATTTCTACGTCCTTGATCCCGGCACGAGACCAGCCTTCGAGCGACTTGCGATACCCCGCTGCGGCGGACGTGTTCTGGTGCATGGCGAGCGTCATCTTTTTCTTGGGGGCTGCGGCAAGAACGGTACCCGTCAAAGCCGCGGGAGCCATCAGCATCGTTCTTCTGGAAAGTGTGTTCATGGGCCTTTTCATCCTTCATCAAGTCTTGTTCTCGCTCCAAGGGAAGGCGCGCAACGCCTCTTATGATATATGGGGAAGGGAGAGATTGGGTAGATTGACGCAAAAATCAGCCGCGAGATCCGCCTTCCTCTGCCTGGGATTGACGCTGCTGTCGCTTTCCCCTTTGCTTTACGCTGCCGGCGGAGGCAGCATCTCAGGAACGGTGAAAGACCACAGCGGTGCGGTGATTCCGAAAGCGTCGGTAACCGCAACCAACCGGGACACAGGCGTCCGGCAGACCGTTGCGACTAACACTTCCGGGGTGTACTCTTTCCCCGGCTTGGCGGTTGGCCGCTACGATGTCGACATCCTGGTCGCCGGTTTCAAGCTCTATCGGCGGGCGAACATCACCGTCGACGTCAACAGCGCTCTGCTAGTGGACGCGGTGCTCGAATTGGGCGAAAGCTCCGAAGTGGTGATCGTCAAAGAATCGCTGGCGACGGTGGACGCGTCGAGCACTCAACTGGGCGACGTCATCACCGCTGCCAACGTAACGGCTGTTCCGCTCAACGGACGCAGCTATACCGATCTGTTGGCCCTGCAGCCGGGTGTGGTACCCATCACGACCATCACATCCCTCACCGTTCAGGGGCTCGGCCAGAGCGTGTTTCCTCCCTCCGGCGGTTTGAACCCCGGAACGCTCTCGATCAATGGCCAAAGGGAGTCTGCCAACGGCTTCACCATCAATGGCGCCGATGCCGAGGAGACCGGCAGCCTGGCCGCCGCCATTGTTCCCAATCTCGATTCGATCGGCGAGTTCCGAATCCTGTCCGACAATTTCGACGCCGAGTATGGGAAATATACGGGAGGCCAGATCAACGTCATCACGAAATCCGGAACCAACCAATTTCATGGCGACGCTTTCGAGTTCCTGCGCAACACCGATCTCGACGCGCGCAATTTTTTCTCTCCCACTCGCGGCGCCTTTATTCAAAATCAGTTCGGGGGCACGGTTGGCGGCCCCATCGTGAAGAACAAAGTCTTTTTCTTCTCGGACTACCAAGGCACGCGGCAGATTCAGGGGGCGGACACCGGGCTGATCCCGGTACCTTCGTTACAAGATCGCTCCGGCAATTTGTCCGATCAGGCCAGTTCGCTGACAGGCACGGTGAGCGGCCCTTATTGGGCCAATCTACTGTCGCAAAAACTCGGCTATCCTGTTACTTCGGGAGAGCCTTATTACACGGCAGGATGCAACAGCCCAGCGCAGTGCGTCCTTCCGAACGCAACGGTACCCAAGACCGCGTGGTCCCTTCCAGCCGTCAATTTGCTGAACTATATCCCGGCCCCGAATCTGCCCGGAAATGTTTTCTCCACGTCGGCTTACAACGAGATTCTCCACGACGAAAAGATTGGGGAGCGCGTGGATGCCAACACTCGCTGGGGCACAATCTTCGCTTACTACTCGCTCGATAACTACACGGAGAACAATCCGTACCCCACTGCGCAGGGAGGGGCCAACGTTCCTGGGTTCAACGCGCTGAACACGGGCCGCGCTCAACTGGCCGTGTTGGGCTACACCAAGACGCTCGGGGCCAGCGCCGTAAACGATTTTCGGATCAGTTATACTCGCGACGCAAACGATCTCGGCAAGCCGGTTGGCGGGCTGGGCGTCAGCCTGGCGTCGCAGGGCTTTGTGACCGGAGCAGGAACGTTAGGCATTGTCCCCTTGGCCCCTGGAAATCAGGGCGTAGAAAATGTCTTCTTCAACAATTTCACCATCGGGTCCGATCCCGATCGTTTTTATCAGATTAACAATGGCTACGAGCTGGACGACAATTTTTCCAAAGTCGTGGGTGCTCACAGCATCAAAGCCGGGGCCCATTTGGACTTCGACCAGATCAACACGCATCCTTACGCCGATCTGAATGGGAGCTTCAATTTCTACGGCACCGAGACCGGTGTCGACTTCGCGGATTTCCTGCTGGGCATCGCGAGCCAATACACGCAGAACGATCTCAGACCGTTCTACGGCCGTAACAAGTACGTTGGCCTTTACGTGCAGGACAGTTGGCGCGTCGCGAAAAACCTCACGCTGAATTACGGTCTGCGTTGGGATCGGATCGAGCCCTGGTATGAAAAATACAATAACAACATCACTCTGGTGCCCGGAGAACAGTCTGTAGTTTTCCCTCGCCCACTGCGGGGCGGGATTCATTGCCCGGAAAAATCCTGGGAGGTCCGGGGAAGACCAGCATCCGAGCCGGATTCGGCATCTATTATGCGGCCATTCAGGGAGAAACCCTGGGATTGATCAGCGACAATGCACCGTATGGATTCACATACACCAGTCCCGCTCCGCCGTTGTTTACCACTCCCTTTGTCGACGCCGCCACCGGCAACGTAGAAGGCCAGCGGTTCCCGGCGCAATTAGCGCCATTAAATGTATCCAAGAGCAATCCAGATCCAAGTCTCGACTTTTCCCAATTCGAGCCGATCAGCGCAACGCCAGGATACAAACCTACCAACACGATTCCCTACACCGAGTCGTACATGCTGTCCC
>JBEKOZ010000643.1:0-3452 GCA_049521275.1 Bryobacteraceae bacterium
CGAATCGTACGCCAATAGCGTGCAGGTGCGCGTCAGCCTGTGGGACTTCTTTCTGCTGTTCGGGACCATCAACCAGAATGCGCCGGACAAAGTATCGATCTCGAATTTTCAGGGGCTGTTTTTGAGTCCGCAGCAGGCGAAGGCGCTGGCCAACGTGCTGAACCAGAACATTCAGCAGTATGAGACTGCGTTCGGCGAAATCAAGCTCGCGCCGCACGCGGCCGGCGCCGTGATCCAATAGCCGCACGTGGTGTACTCCAGGCGCGGGTCTTCGCTGCTTTTTTTTCTCGCCTTCCTGGCGCTGATGATCGCGCTGCATCTGCCGCTGTTGAAATTCCCGTTTCACTGGGATGAGCTCGGCCAATTCGCGCCCGCATCGCTGGATCTTTATCAGGATGGATCGCTGGTGGCGCATTCGACGCTGCCCAACGTTCATCCTCCGGGCGTGATGGCGGTGGTCGCGCTTACCTGGCGGATCTTCGGAGTCTCGGTCGTCTCCGCGCGCGTGGCGATGCTGGTGGTCGCTTCGGCGGGTTTATTGTTTTCTTTCCTGCTGGCGATCCAGCTTTGCCGCGGCGCGGCGGGCGCACCGGCATTCGCGGCTGTATTGTTTCTGATGGCTTCGCCGATTTTTTTTTCGCAATCGGAAATGATCCTGCTGGACATGCCGGCAATGACGTTCACCGCGCTCGCGTTGTTGCTGTTTCTCGACGAGCGCTACGCCGCTTGCGCCGCCGCATGCACCGCGCTGGTGTTGATCAAGGAAACGTCGATCTCGACTCCAATGGTGTTCGGCGCCTGGCTGCTGTTTCGCGAAAGGAAGCTGCGCGAGGCGCTTTACTTTTTCGCGCCCGCGATCGCCTTGGGCGCTTGGCTGGTGCTGCTGCATCATAAGACCGGATACTGGCTGGGCAACGAGGAGTTCGCCCGCTACAACGTCAGCGACTCGCTGAGTTTTCTGCACATCGTGCTCGGGTTCGCGGGGCGTCTGCACTTTCTGTTTATCGCCGATGGCCGGTTTATCGGCACGATCGCGCTGTTCGCGGGATTTCGGATGTTGCGCGGGAGAGCCTGGAAGATCGCGGGATTGGTCGCGGTCGCGCAGGTCGTCGTCGTGACCGTATTCGGCGGCGCGATGCTCGAGCGGTACTTGATTCCAGTGCTGCCGATTCTCTATGCGGCCATCGCGGCGGCGGCTTCTGTTTATCCGGCAAGCTGGCGCTGGTGCTCCCACACGGCAATGCTCGCGCTGCTCATCGCGGGCTGGTTTTGGAACCCGCCGTATCCATTTTCGTACGAAAACAATCTTGCCTGGACCGACTTCGTGGCCTTGCAAAAGGAAGCCGCGAATTATCTGGAGGCTTACGCTCCGGATAAGCGCATCGCCAGCGCCTGGCCATTCACCGGCGCGATTAAACATCCGTATCTCGGCTACGTGCAACGGCCCCTTGCCAGTGTCGAGATACCTGGTCTTCATCTCGACGATATCGCCGGCTTCGACCGCAATTCCTACGATCTCCTGGTGGTCTATGAAAAATTCTGGACGTTTGAAGGCCGCGCGTTTGACAACGCCCTGCTGCGCCCCATAATCCGGCAGTACAGGGACTATCATCCGCAGGCGACGGAAGCCGAAATTCAAGACGGCACGGGCCTGATCCCGATCCGACGCTGGGATCGCGGTGGCCAGTGGATCGTGATTTACGCGAAGCCTCGCAATTAGGGCTGCTTTTTCTTCACAGGCGTTTTTGTGGGTTTTGGCGGATCCAGGTCCGCAAGAACGTGTTCGAGTTGCGCCCGCAATCCATCATGATCCTTGCGGTTTGGATCGAGCGTCGCCAGTGCCTTCCGGTAATACTCGATTCCGTGCGCTTTATCGCCGTGAGCAAGCCACTGGGTCGCTTCCGTCGACAGGCCGGCTGCGGAGACCAGAGCGCGCAGGGCGATCGCATTGGCGGCTGCTTCCGTTCCTTCGTCCCACTTTTTTTGCTCGCGATAGAACACCGCGATCTTTTCGTCGGTCTCCGCGATCATCGGTATATTTCCGATCAGCGTCCAAAGATCGAGCAGCCGTTTGTAAAAAGGCTCCGCGTCGTCGTACTTCTTTTGACCGAACAGCGAATAGGCAAGCCCATCGAGAGTCGTCAATAAATCCGGCGACTTCGATCCCAACACCCGCTCACGAATCACCAGTTCGCGGCGGAAAGTGATCTCCGCGTCGTCGTAAGCCCGCGCGGTGATCTGCAACGCGCCCAGGCGGTCGAGTTCGGTCAGGAGTCCCGGCGACTCCGCCCCCAACACTTTTTCGCGAATGCCGATTACCGTCAGCAGCGTCGGGATGGCCACCTCGGGTTTGTTGTCTTGGGCCTGCACCAGGGCGATGCGGCTGAAATCGTCGGCCACATCGGAGTTTTCGAAGTTTCCGTGAGCCTTGGTATGGATGCCGATCACCTGTCGCAGAATTGCAATGGCGCGGTCGAAATCCTTGCGGCGTTCGCAAATCGTGGCCAGCTCCACCATGTCGTCGGCGATCAGCGGATCGTCGCGTCCCACTGCGGTCTCGCGCCAGTTGATGGCCAGTTCGACATACTTTTCGGCTTCATCGTTTTCACCGGCGGAACTGAGCACGGCAGAAAGCTGCTTCAGGATCTCATAACGCTTAGGATCGCTCTGCGGAAGCTCGCCGGCAGCGGTCCAGGCCTCTTCGAGCGATTTCCGCGCCGCGGGATAATCAGCCTTGCGGTACGCGGCGTGCGCGGTTTTGAGAAGCCCTTCGATATCCGGCGGCTCCTGTCCAAAGAGTCCGATGGCGATGAAGAAGAGGAGCGCGCGCATGTTTCCAACAATCATACTATACAATTAGTACGATTGTGTTAGCGGCCAAGCCGAAAGCAGGCCATTTCCTCGGTGTTCCTTACCAGCAGCAGCCCGTTATCGATGGCTGGGATGTTCCAGGTTTTTCCTTCGATCGCCTGAAATCGCGCCAGTTCCTGATGGCTTTCCGGCGTTGCGCGCACCAATACCAATTCGCCTTGTTCGGTGGTGATGACCAGGTATCCGCCGGCCAGCAGCAGTTGTCCGTAGCCGTAACGCCCGCCTTTCCACTTCAGTTCGCCCGTCTTCGGATCCATGCATTCGAGGATCGCTTCGTCGAATCCATAGATGTAGCCCTGATAAAGCACTGAAGAGTTGAATTTATTCTTAAGGCGGTTATTTTTCCAAACGACGGTCGCCGTGAGTCCGTCCCCTTCGGTCGAGATCTTCAGCAGCGCCGCGCCCGGGCCTTGCGCGGAACTGAGCAACACGTCGCTATTGTCAATCACCACCGGTTGTGAGCAATTCATATCCATCTGCGCGGGCCACGGATATTCCCACAGCAACTTGCCGTCGCCGACGCCGATTCCAACCGCCCGCTCCCCGCTGATCCAAACGATCTGCCGGCGTCCGGCGAGCGT
>JBEKOZ010000644.1:0-3451 GCA_049521275.1 Bryobacteraceae bacterium
TCGAAATTGCGGGACGCGCGGACTTCGGGGAGAGCGGCGGGGGGATTGTAGGCGATTTTTGAAATCATGCGCACGTGGTAGCCGCTGAAGGCGTAGGTGCGCTTCGACAACTTCCCGTCTTTATCGCGCAGGATCACGGAGAAAGATTTCTCGTCCTGGGCTTCGATGGGATAGAAGCCCTGCACGTTGCGTTCGATATAGGCGGTCTCATAATGATGACGCCTGGTGCTCCAGACGAAGACGCGGAAGCTGTCGAACTCGAAAGGATGCTGGCCGGCGCTCGCGGTGGTCCACAGCCAGTTGTGTTTGGATTGGCCTTGCTTATCCTTCACTTCCCCGAGCGGCAGGTAGGCGGTGATGCGATGGCCTTCGGCGTACTGCGCCACCTCATCCGGGATGGACATGGTCAACATGCGGGCCAGCACCCAGCCGACCTTGCCATCGCGAGTGCGGACCAGATTCCAATCGTCGAATTGCGGCGCGGCGGCGGCGATTACCGGGTGCGGGTAGCCGGGAATATCGGTCGCGCGGGGTTTCGAGAGATCCGGCCAGTTGCGAGGCGGAGAAGGCGCGGCGGGCATAGGAGGGGTCTGCGGCACCTTCGCTTTGGCCTTCGATTTGCGGGACGGCTCGGCATGCTTCACGGGCGCCTGGAGCTGAACGGGTTCCGGTTGCGCGGTGTGGGGCGCCAGGCGATGGCCAATGACTTCGACCGGTTCGTTTTCGGCGATTTGAAAAAAGCTGGGGGATTGGCGCGCGGGTGCGCTGTGCATATTGAGGACGTCGAAGGGCGTTGCTTTGCCTTGCGACGCGAGCTTCGCCGCACCGTCGGCCAAGCGGCGCAGATCCTCCATCTGCTGGTCCGTGAGCAGGAGATTGGAATCGGTCCAGCCTTCAATCCCTTGCGCGGTGCGGACCTTGATGAAGCGGCGGCGGAGTTCGAGGACGTCGAGCTTGTCGCCATGCTTCGCGGTGGCGACGGTGGCGGATTTGGAGGCCAGGTCGTTGCGGATGTTCAGCGTGATGGGTCCCACGTAGGCTACGCCGGAGGAGGGTTGTTGGGCGGGGTGGGTGGAACAGGCGGTGAGAAGACAAAGAAGGGAGACTAGCCGATACCTAATTCGTCTACCTGTTCCAGGGGCGAGCCGCATTTGCGGCAGATCAGCGAGCCGCAATCGCCGCAGGCCAGTGGATCGCTGACTGGTTGCTGGCATCGGGGACAATAAAACTCGGTGGTCACCTGGTCTGCGCCGAATCGGCGGCGGCGGCCGCCAGATTCTCGCGCGCCTTTAGAAAGATATCGTACTGGCTCATCAGGTCGCGGAAAACGGTATCGCCGATCATGCGGTATCCGGCGCCGGTGAAGTGCACGTAATCGCCTTGCGCCATGCCGGCCAGCACCCATTCCTTCATCGCGCCTTTTCCGCCCATTTTTGCGCGCAGATCCCAGAAGGCGCAGCCGGTGGCGGCGGCGGCCTGCCGCTGCCCTTCGTTGATGAGGTCGATATTGTCCATCGGAATCCAACCCTTGGACCGGGTGCGAATATAACGGTCCGGCGGACCGATGACGAGAATGGTCGCGGTGGGCGCGTCCTTGCGGAAGCGGCCGATCAACTGGATGAACATATCGCGATAAGACTCAACCGTCCAATCCTTGCGTCCGGCTTCATTGGTCCCGTAGGCGAGCACGATGAGGGCGGGATTGCGGCGTTCGACATTGGAGCGCAGCGTTACTTCGTCCCAGTTCAGAGCGATGGAAGCTTGCGCGCCGTTGATGCCGAGTTCCTCGTAGGTGACGCCGCGCGAATTTTCGGCGACCCATCCGAACAGGCGCACCGGAGCCCGGTCCAGCGTCTCGACTTCGAACTTGTGCTGGCCCGGAGCCGCTTCATAACTGTAATAGCCGGGGGCCGGCTCGCCGTCGGTCGAGATGCGCTCGACCGGGGTGCCGTTGTCGTAAATCTGGATGGCTCCGCCGCCGGGCTGCTGGAGATAGAACAGCTCGAAATGTTGTCCATCGGCGAGCAGATAGACAGATTCGCGGGGCGACCTGGTGGACATGCTGATGCCGCCGAGGCCGTAGATACCGTCGCCGCGCGCCTTACCGACCAAGCCTTCGGTATGCCAGCCCCGGGTGGATCCGCTGCGCACGTCGAAGCGGCGATAGCCCGCGTAGGGACGGCCGATGAGCGAATAGCCGCTGCCGCCGTCGCCGAATTTTTCCTGGAAACGATTTCGCAGGTCACCCGTCCATTCATCAGCAGCAGTGTGCGAATCGCCATAGTGGAGGATGCGCAAGGGTCCAGCCATCTCCCCCTTCTGATGGCGGTAGAGCTGCTCAAAGAAAGGGATCAGGGTTCCGGCGTTTTCGACCGGAATGTTTACGGAGTTCGAAACTTTTTCAAAGACTCCCTGATTCGCTTCGAGGCGGGTGGCGGCGCTGACGCGGGGAGCGGTGATGCGGCGCGTGGTGGAGGCGACTTTTTTCGCGGCGGTCTTCAGAGGAGCTTTTTTGGCGCCGGCGACGGGCTTGCCTGCTGAAGAGCGGTACCTTTTTTTCTTCTTCGATTTGATTGGGGGCGCGGCGGGGTTGGTCTGCGGCACGGTGCCGCCGAGGCATACACCTACGGCAAGGAGCGCCGCCCATCCGACTCTGATCGATAGAATCATTGCTTGCTGGCCGTCTGCACAACAGCCTTGCTCAATTGTCGCAGTTTATAATCGTTATATCCATCCCGTAGCGCGCTATAGAGTAGCTCACCCACTATCTTAGCGCCAGCGGGCATCGGATGGATGAAGTCGGCGCCCACCAGGCGAGGCTCCGCTGCATACCACCGGCCCATGGTTCCAGGGCCGCCCATGGCTTGAAAAGTATTGAAAAAAGCCACACCCGCTTCCTGCCCGACGCCGGCTTCGATTTTGACCAGGCTGGGCATGGCGGTGATGGTGTCGATCGAGCCGTCGTGTTTGCGCTCGCCGCGATCCATGGGGCTCATCAGCAGCACGGAAGTGTCCGGGAGCGCGGCCTGCACGCGTTTGACGGCGCCTTTCAGTTCCTGCGCCCAGGTGCCTTCGACGAAGCTGGGGTAGCCGCTTTCGTTGGTGCCGTAGTTAATAATGACCAGATCGGGCTTGTAATGGCGCAATTCGGCGGTCCAATGGGGACCGCTGAAGGAGCGCGAAAGCAGCGTGACATTCGCGCCGTTGACGCCGAGCGAGTGATAGACGATGCCGGGGCCGGAGCGGCGGAAGTCGGCTCCGTAGAGCCGCACCGAGCCGCGCGTCACGCGGATCACGAACTTGTGCGCGCCGTTGGGAATATTGAAAGCGGAGAAGCCGGGCTTCTTGGCGTCGGCGGCGGTTTCGACGGTGCCAAGGTTCGAGCCGTCGGCCTCCACGGTGAAGTCGCCGCCGTCCGGTTGGGAGAGATAGGCGATCTCGACCTCAGTGT
>JBEKOZ010000645.1:0-3446 GCA_049521275.1 Bryobacteraceae bacterium
TAAAGCTCGCGCCACCTGGGGGTCACCAGGTTAGGGCTAGCTTCACGAAGGTGCGGACGCAGACGCCGGTGGGGCCTTTGGCCATGTTGGGTTTGGCGTCGTCGAGCCAGGCTGTCCCGGCGATGTCCAGGTGGACCCAGGGGGTGTCGTCTACGAATTCGCGGAGGAACCAGGCGGCGCTGATGGCTCCGCCCCAACGGCCGCCGATGTTGGCGAGGTCGGCGAAGGGGCTCTTGAGGAGCTCCTTATATTCGTCGTCGAGAGGCATGTGCCACATCTTCTCGCCTTCGGTTTTAGCGGCAGTCATGACGGCGGCTAGGAAATCTTCGTTGTTGGTGAAGGCGCCGATGTTGACGTGGCCCAGGGCGACTACGATGGCTCCGGTTAACGTGGCGGCGTCGACAAGATGAGTGCAGCCCAGGCGCTTGGCGTAGGTGATGGCGTCGATCAGGATCAGGCGGCCTTCGGCGTCAGTGTTGAGGACTTCTATCGTTTTTCCGTTGAGCGATTTGACGATGTCGCCGGGGCGTTGCGCCTTGCTCGAGACCATATTCTCGACGGCGGGGACGAAGGCTGTGACTTGGATCGACGGTTTGAGTTTGGCGAGGGCGCGCATGGCTCCGAGGACGGCTGCGCCGCCCGACATGTCGTATTTCATCTTTTCCATGCCGTCGGCGGGCTTGATGGAGACGCCGCCGGTGTCGAAGGTGACGCCTTTTCCGATCAGCGCGAGATGATCCGCGGATTTGGAGGGAGTTTCCGGCGTGTACCTGATGATGATGAGCGCGGGCGGCTCGGCACTGCCTTGGGAGACGCCCAGCAGAGAGCCCATGCCGAGCTGCATCATGCGGTCCTGATCGAGGATTTCGCAGGCCAGGCCGGATTCTTTAGCCATCGCTTCGGCTTTGGCCGCGAGCACCAAAGGAGTGAGGAGATTGGCCGGTTCGTTGGCAAGCTCGCGCGTGAAGTTCTGGGATTCGCCGAGGATTCTGCCGCGTTCGAAGGATTGTTCAATTTCGGCGCCATTGGCGGCGGCTACTACGTGGAAGGCTTCTAGCGACTTGGCGTCGGAGGTGGTTTTGTGATGGTCAGGCTCGAAGTTGCCTAGCAGGGCTCCTTCGACGGCGGCTTCCGCGGCGCGGCCATCGAGCAGCCAGGCCAGGGATTTTACGCCCTTCTGTTTGAGAGTTCGCACGGTTGACCCGGCGGCTTTGCGGAGCGCGGCGGAATCGAACTTGGGCTTCTTTCCACCGCCGACGGCGACCAGCCGTTTGGCTTTCATGCCCTGGGGCTGATGCAGCACGGCCAGGTCGCCTGGCTTGCCGGAGAATTCGCCGGAGGTTTTCAGCTCGTCGAGCCAGGCGGAGGCGAACTTGAGGTCGGCGGGAGGGGGTTCGTCTTCAAACAGCACGACGGCGACGGCATCGGCATCAATTTGGGGCAGGGGTTGGTAGAGGAGTTTAGTTTCCATATTTATTCTTTTTGTTTTCTGCGCATGCCGGCGCGGGCTTCGGCGTCGGCTTCGCGTTCGCGCTCCGATTCGCGCTTATCGTGCAGTTTCTTGCCCTTTCCGATGGCTAATTCTATCTTAATCAGACCATTTTTGAGATAGAGCTTGGTGGGGACTACGGTGAGGCCGCGCTCGCGGATCTTTTCGTGGAGATTGTCGATTTCCTTGCGATGGAGCAGGAGTTTGCGGCGGCGGACCGGCTCGTGGTTCATGATGTTGCCGTGGGAATACTGTCCGATGTGGGTGTTGCAGAGCCAGGCCTCATTGCCGGCGACTTCGGCAAAGGCGTCTTTCAATTGGATTTTGCCGTCACGGGCGGCCTTAACTTCGGTGCCGGAAAGCACCAGACCGGCTTCGAGGCGGTCCGACAGATAGTAATTATGACCGGCGGAGCGGTTATCGCTGAGGATTTTGATTTTCGATTCCACGTCAGGAACCCAAACTGCGTCAGTAGCTTATGAGGCTCGAACTGACATTGTAGCACGAGCCCATGGGAATAATCCGGTAAGATGATGAACCGAAAACACTTATGCGTCGGCGCGCGGCTTCGGGCGATGGTTTGCGCGGTGCTGATCCTGGTCGCCGTTGGCGGCGCGTTGAAGGCCAAGGACAAGGGCGACGCCGATTATAAGGCGGCGGTAGCGGCCGCGACCAAGGAAGATTGGGATCTGGCGCTGGAACTGTACATGAAGGCGCTGGATAAAAATCCCAACAACATGGCGTACACGATCGGGATGCGCCGGGCGCGGTTTGAGTCCGGGCAGACGCACGTGAACAAGGGGCAGAAACTGCGCATCGCGGGGAAAGTGGAAGAGGCGATGGCGGAGTTTCAGAAGGCGATCGTCGCCGATCCTTCGTCGTCGATTGCGATTCAGGAGCTGAAGCGGACGCAGGCGATTCTGAATGGCGATAACGCGGGCGTGAAGCCGGATGAGACGTCGCTGACGCCGGCGGAGCGCGAACGGCGCAGGTCCGATCAAAGGGTTGCGTCGATCGAGGCGCCGCCGGAGCTGAAGCCGATCGTGGGCGTGATTCAAACCATCAAGATCAACAATCAGCCGCCGAAGGTGCTGTATGAAACCATCGGCAAGATGGCGGGTATCAACGTGGTGTTCGATCCGCAGTATACGGCGCCGTCGCGCAATTCGAATGTCGACATCGCCAACATGCCGATCGAGCAGGCGTTCGATTACCTGGCGGCGCTGACACACACCTATTGGAAGGCGATGTCGCCCAATACGATTTTCGTGACCGAGGACAACGTGACCAAACGGCGCGATTACGAAGATCAAGTGGTCAAGGTGTTTTACGTCACGAATGCGACCTCAGTGCAGGAGTTTCAGGAAATCGCCACCGCGGTGCGCACGGTGGCGGAAATCCGGCGGGTGTTCACCTACAACTCGCAGAAGGCGCTGATTGTGCGCGGGACGGCCGACGCCGTGGCGCTGACCGAGGCGTTGATTCACGATCTGGACAAGCCGAAGTCGGAAGTGGTGGTGGACGTGATCGTGATGCAGGTAAACAGCACGTACTCGCGCAGCCTGGCGGCGACGCTCGCGTCGGGAGGGACGGCGGGATTGAATCAGGCGATTTCTTTCAATGGGCCGAACGGGGCGTCGACTTCGTCGACGACTTCGACGACCAGTACGGGCACCACGGCGGTCACGACTCCGACGACCAGCACAACGGGAACCGCTGGAACCTTGACGCTGAGCCAGATTCCACATGTTTCGATTAACCAGTTTTCCACCTCGCTGCCGGGCGCGCTGCTGCAAGCGGTGATGTCGGACGCGCGCACGAAGACCTTGAACAAGCCGCAGGTGCGGGCTTCAGACGGCATGAAAGCGGAGCTCGTGATCGGCCAGAAGATTCCGTACGCGACAGGCAGCTTCTCGTCGGGAGCCTCGGTGTCGAGTAGCGTGAGTCCGCTGGTGTC
>JBEKOZ010000646.1:0-3440 GCA_049521275.1 Bryobacteraceae bacterium
CCGCTGGTTCCTCCGGGAGTCACGATCACCATGTCGTCGACAATCAGCGGCGCGCCGGCCATCGCCCAGTGGATATTCTTCGTGTCGTTGTCCGATAGAATATTCTTCGACCACTTCGGCTTGCCCGTCGCCGCCGAGAGGCAGTACAGATCGCCCATCGCGCCGAGCGAATAAACCAGGCCGTCATGATACACCGGTGTCGCGCGCGGGCCGGGGCCGCCCAACACTTCATCGAACGACGCGGGATAGGAAAACGCCCACAGTTCACGCCCTGTTTCGATGTCGTACGCGGTGACCGCTTCCTTGTCGCGCCGCTGCTCGATGGTGTACGCACGACCCTCGCCGACAGTGAACGAGGCGTATCCGCCGCCAATGGGTTGTTTCCACAAGCGAGGCAAACCCGCCGCGGGCCAGTCGCTATTGATGGGCGACTCCGCGTATTCGCCGGCGCGATTCGGACCTCGGAAATCGGTCCAATAGGCGGCCTTCACGAGTTTCACAGGCGCGGCGGGCGTCGCCGCGGCCGCTTCCAGCGGCTTGTCGACCGGCTCTTTGACAGGAGGAGCCTCGGTCCGCTGCGCCGCCCGGCTCTCCTCGACCTTCGCGTAGCTTTTCGCGTGGTTCTTGATCTCCACGTGCGACATGTTGCCGTTCCAATCGATGCCGATGCCGTAAAGGTGCAGCACGAATACGATTCCGGCAAGGGCGAGCGCCGCCACGCCCAACCCCAACGCGATGCGACGGAACATACCGATACTGTAGCAACTAAATCAATGCGTCCCCATGCGGCTCCCCGTGCGTATTTGCTTTCAGTGAAGATCCGTGCGCTCTCATTTCTGGCCGTTCTGGCTTCTGCCCTGGCCCAGGACGCCCCTGCAATTCATGTCAACGTCCGCCTGGTCAATGTAGCGTTTACCGTTCGCGATGCCGGCGGCAAACTGGTCACCAATCTCAACAAGGATGACTTCGAAGTACTCGATGACGGCCAGTTTCAGCCCATTTCCTTCTTCGCCCGGGGCGAGGACTTGCCGCTGACGCTCGGCCTGATCGTCGATGCCAGCGGCAGTCAGGACCATTTCGTGAAGCAGCACGATCACGATCTGGGCATTTTTCTCAAGGACGTCCTCACCCCGCGCGACCGCGCGTTTGTGATCCGCTTCGGCAATCACCTGCGGCTGGCCGCCGACTTTTCCTCAGACGGCTCAGAATTGATTGACGGGTTGAAGAAAGGTGAAAAGAAGAACCAGGAAAGCCCGGAGATTGGCCCTCACGACTATCGTTCAGAGGGCACCGCTTTCTATGACTCCTTATACTACGCCACCACTTTGAAGCTCGCTGAAATCGCCCAGGGACGCCGGGCCATCGTCATGTTCAGCGACGGCGAAGACAATTCCAGCGCCCATAACATGATGGATACGATCGAGGCGGCGCAGAGGGAAAACGTCGTGATCTTCGGGATTCGCTATACCGAAACCAGGAAAAACGGCGAATGGACGGCTCGGAATAAATATGGAGCTTCGGTGATGACCCGCATTTCACACGACACCGGAGGCTCCGATTTCGACGCGCAGGCCGACGACCTGCGCACCTCGTTCCGGGAGATCGGGGAACAACTGCGATCGTCCTATGAGCTCGCGTATCACGCAAATCCGCTCGCCGACGGGACGTTTCACAAGCTGGCGATTCGCGCGAAGAAAGAGGGATTGACTGTGCGCACGAAGACTGGTTATTTTTCGAGAGATTAGCTGAAGGTTAACGTGTGTCCGCATGCTGGCATGGCGGTTCAGTGGTGACCCCAATGCGGAACCTCGATGTGTTCAATAACCTCCTTCAAAAAAGTATCGGACGCGCGCCCTTTAGCCAAGTTTTCAGTTCCCCTGGCGCGAACACCGGTCGTGTACCGGCGGACATCCAACGCACGCAGGCCCTTAGGACGAGTGACTAGTATCGCCCCTCCTGGCCGGTTCCGCTCTCCGTTGGCAGAGCACATGAACTCCTTGCCTATAAAGTACGCGAGGGTTGTGCGGCGAAGGATAAAAAAGAGTGCGATGTGCTTGAAAAGAATCGAAATATCTATTCGTTCTTCATTGCGACCAGCGCCATGAACATCTTGAAGAACGAGAACGCGGTCAACGCCAGGGCGATTCCAGCCAGAACCTGCCACAGTCGCTCCACGGCTTGTGAAAATCCCGGCGTCCCCGCCACATAGCCGACGATAAATCCTCCGGCGAGCCCGCCGATATGGGCTGCGTTATCGGTCTGCGGGAACAGCAGGCCGAAAACCAACAGGTAAATTACCCAGCGGACATAAAACCGGCGGATGTCCGCGCCGAACGACGTTCCGTCGCGGACACCCAGCGCAATCATCGCGCCGATCAATCCGCAGATTCCCGCCGACGCGCCCACGGACGGCACTTGCGGCGCCCAAAAAAAGCTCGCTAGGAAGCCCATCACCGTGGCGACAAAGTAGATGCCCAAATACCGGGCCGTTCCGTACATTTCTTCGGTCTGCGCGCCCAGGTCGAACAGCACCCACATGTTCATCAGGATGTGCAGGATCCCTCCATGAAGAAATCCGGCCGTGACCAGCCGCCACCATTCACCCTGCATCATCAGCGGACCGAATTTCGCGCCGAATTCCAGCAGAGTGCGTCCGTCGAAATCGAACGACATCCCCTGCGCCGCCGCCTGCGTGTGCAGCACCATGGCGACGTACAGACCGGTGTTGATCAGCATGATCAGCATGGTGGTAAACCGGGCGTGCGGAATCAAACCCCCCAGTGCGTCAGCGGGCGTGCGGCGGTCCACCGCCTTCGGCCCCACGGTAAACTGGCAGTAAGGACAGACCTTGTCGTCTGTGGTGATGAATGCCCGGCAGTTGGGGCACATGCGGCGCTTGTCCATTGTCTGTTTCATTGTAGCGAGGTCACTCCAGCCGCATCCTGCGGTACAATCAAAGGTCCGAATGTCGAAGACCGAGCAACAGCTTCGTGACGATATCATCCGGGTCGGCCGGCTGATGTTCGACAAAGGATGGATCGCCGCCAACGACGGCAACATCACCATCCGGCTGGAGGAAAACCTCGTCCTCGCGACGCCCACCGGGATCTCGAAGGGCATGATGAGTCCCGAGGACCTGATCCTGTGCGACCTGGACGGCAACAAAATCGCGGGCGAGCGGGAACGGACCTCGGAGATGGCGATGCACCTCACCATCTATCAACTGCGCCCCGACATTCGCGGCATCGTCCACGCCCATCCACCGGTCGCCACGGGATTCGCAACGGCCGGACGCGCGCTGAATCTTGGCCTGCTGCCGGAGATCGTTATTCGGCTCGGCTCCGTGCCGCTGTGCGACTACGGACTTCCCGGCACCCCCGCCCTCACCGAAGGCATGCTGCCGTACATCCCGAAATACGAGGCTCTGCTGATGGCCAACC
>JBEKOZ010000647.1:0-3421 GCA_049521275.1 Bryobacteraceae bacterium
GCGCATCTCGGTCAGCATGCTGTCGTCGCCGACCCAGCCATAGAAGCGGTTCAGTTGAAAATTGATGCTGACGTCGGGGTGCAAGTCGTAATAGCCGATCGGAAACGAGAGCGACGGGGAAGCAGACGGAGTGAATTTCGGTGCCGTCGTCTTGTCGATGACGGGGGGACTTGGATTCGTTTTCACTTCAGTCACGGAATTCATGTCAGTGTTTCTCCTTCTCTTCTTGAAACCGCGCGTCGATGCATGGCTGTCATTTCCTAAGAGCACGAGAAGGGCCGATGACAGCTTGGCGGAATGCGCTTTCACCATTTGACGTTGCACGTCCCGCGCGTGCCGCAGATATGCGAGCGAAAACTCGGCGCAAGTGGATCACGGCAACAGAGTGTAATTTATGCCCAAATGTGGTCACGAAAAACCCGCGGTCCCGGCTTCCTGGATCGACAAAAGCAAAGCAGGAAAGCGTTACGTACGCCCTCTCAAAATCCAGCGACTGGATCGAGGGAAAACCGCCCGAAAGAAATAGGGCTGTTGTTCCGGGCGTTCATGCTGGAGCCGAGATCGGCTGGCCGCGGGCGATTAGTCCTGTATTACGGGCCACTCGGAAGTTAGCGCACTTGACGCATTTACGCCCGAACCTGACAAGTGCCTGATGCGTCGCATTATCGGCCACCTTATCGAACGCCGTCCACTTGAATTTATGAGTCGCTAATCGGCAGTTGAGAGGATGAGTCGTTGCCCGCAGGTTTAATCGATTAGCGGCTGTTCAAGGTGACCTGCGGTCTGGGAACTCCGGGCAGCAGTTGCTGCATCGGGAACTAATCGTTTTTCTCTTGACTATCTGCGATCTTCCTTCTAATGTAGATAATCATAGTATGGGCAAGCCAAGCGATCTCGTCCAGGGAACATTGGATCTTCTCATTCTTAAAACCATTGCTCTGGAACCAAAACACGGTTGGGCGATCGCCAAGCGCATCCAACAGATTTCCAATGAAGCCTTGCAGGTGCAGCAGGGATCGCTTTATCCGGCGCTGCACCGCTTGGAACAACAGGCGTGGATCAAGGCTCACTGGGCGGAGACCGAATCCGGGCGGCGTGGCAAGTTCTATTCACTCACGCGCGCCGGCCGTTCACAGATGGAGAGAGAACTGGCCAACTGGGATCGGCTTTCGAACGCCATCAATCTTGTGGTGCGCGCAGAGTCATGAGAGCGCTTGGGCGGCTTCGTTTGCGGCTTCGCTCGCTGTTCCGTAGGTCCCGGGTGGAGCGCGAGCTTGCGGATGAGCTGTCTTTCCATCTCGAAGAGCAGATTGCCGAGAATCGCGCGGCAGGAATGTCGGCGGGCGAGTCGCGGCTGGCTGCCTTGCGCTTACTGGGCGGCATTTCCCAGATCCAGGAGGAGTGCAGAGACATGCGAATGACCACATTGGTGGAGGACTCTTTTCGCGATTTCCGGCACGCGCTCAGAGTGATGCGAAAGAATCCGGCGTTTGCCTCGGCATCGATACTGGTGCTCGCGCTCGGCATCGGCGCCAATACTGCGATTTTCAGCGTATCCAACGCAATTCTGTTTCGGCCGCTGCCGTTTCCCGAGCCGCAGCAGTTGGTGCGGCTTTGGGATACCTACGGCACGCCGGGGAATTTCGGTCCTATCTCTTATCCGAACTTTCTGGATTGGCGTTCCTGGAATCGCAGTTTTACCGCATTGGCGGTGTTCGCGGAGCGCGGATTGGTGCTCACTGGCGTGGGCGATGCCACGTCGCTCCAGACGCTCGCTGCCTCGGCGAGCTTCTTCGATGTGTTAGGCGTGCAGCCGGCACTGGGCCGTAAGTTTCTGCCGGAAGAGGACGGTCCTGGGGCTAATAACGGCACCGATTCGGCGGTGATCAGCGACCGACTTTGGCGAAGGCAATTCGGCGGCGACCCGGCAGTTTTAGGGAGATCGATCAGTCTGAGTGGCCGGATCTTCACCATCGTAGGAGTCATGCCGCCGGGGTTTAACACGTATACCGGAAGCGGTGAAACAGATGTCTGGACCACGATCGCCGTATATGCATGGGCGTCTGCGGGAATGACAAGACCCATCATCGAAGAGCGGGGGATCGATTTTTTCGGCGCCATCGCGCGGCTGAAACCGGCCGTTTCACGCATCGAGGCGCAGGCGGATATGGATCGGATTGCGGGGCTTTTATCCAAAGTGTATCCGGCGGACGATCCGAAGGAGGGTGCGGCGATTAAGGATCTGCAGGTTTCTGCCACGGGTGATGTGCGCCCCATGCTTCTCGTTCTACTGAGTGCCGCGGGTGTGGTGCTGCTGATTGCCTGTGCGGATGTGAGTGGCTTGGCTCTCGCCCGCGTGACGAGGCGCCAGAGGGAACTCTCGGTGCGAGCCGCTATTGGCGCGGGGATGTGGCGCCTTCTCTGGCAAATGCTGGCCGAGGGGCTGACGCTGGCAATGTTTGGCGCGATACTGGGCTTGGGATTTGCGTCCATAGCTTCGGGGTTCCTGGTTCTGTTCCTTCAGCTTCCTCCGGCGGGCGTGGCGCTCGACTGGACAGCGCTCGCTTTTGCAACAGCCGCTGCCGTTGTGTCGGCGATGGTATTTAGTCTGGCGCCGGCCATTCACGCTTCGCGATTCGACTTGATCCACGGCCTAAAGGAGGCCGCATTGAACGTAACGGGCAGCCTTCGCCAGAAGCGTCTCCAGAGTGCCCTTGTCGTCGGACAGATTGCGCTCGCCATGGTACTTTTAAACGCCTGCGGTTTGCTGACTTTGAATTTGATTCACCTCGAACGCGCCAACCTGGGCTTCGAACCGCAGAATGTGCTCACTTTCCCGGTGACCCTGCCGGTGGCGCGATATCCCCAAATGGTTCGCGGACGCTCCTTCGAAGAACTCACAGGACGGCTGCGAGCCATCGCTGGCGTGAAGTCGGCAGCAGCCGGCATGCGGATACCGTTTCGCGGTGGAATGGCGCGAACGGTGTTGAGCAATGTTGCTGGCCAGCCTGTCGAATTGGCAAAGCGTACAGGTATTTTTTACTCCCCGATCACTCCCCAGTACTTCCAATCCCTTGGCATACCAATTCAGTCGGGACGCGAATTCACCGAGGGCGACACGGAATCGTCGGCGCCGGTGGTCATCCTCAACGAAGCGGCGGCAAAGCGTTACTTCGGCGCTGTGAATCCGGTCGGGCAAGAGGTGCAGCCGGAAATGTGGAACGGCTCCGGCAGCGCCACCAAACCGCGGATGGTAGTGGGCGTCGTGGGGAACGCTAAATTGCGGCGGCAAAGCGACAAGCCCGCGCCCGAGGTTTATTGGCCCGTGAGTCAGATCCCATCGGAGGGCTCCTTCATCGTAGCGGTGCGCACCGCAGGCGATCCATTGATGGTTTTCGGTGCGGTACGGGAGGAGTTGAGG
>JBEKOZ010000648.1:0-3414 GCA_049521275.1 Bryobacteraceae bacterium
ATCTGTCGAATACCAGAGACGGCGAGCCGCGCTTTTCGCGAGCCCGGTTTGTAATAGAGGCCGGCGTGGAGGACACCGCTGTTGTGGCCGCTCTGATGACGGCAGACGGTGGGCTCCTTTTCAAGAACGGTGACGCGCGTATCGGGAAAACGCTGGCCGAGACGCCAAGCGGTGGCCAGTCCGATGATGCCTCCGCCGACGACCACGATGCGCGCGGGCGCCTCGATATTACCCATGTAGTTATGATAAGAGACATGCTCATTGTGATGAAGGCTCTCGCCACCGAGGCAGATATCGATCGCGTTCGGGTGCAGATCGAGAGCCTAGGGTTTCGCGCGCACATCATGCCGGGAGAGCAGGTAACCGCGATCGGCATTACCGGAAATCAGAAGCCCGTGGATCCGGTGATCTTCGAGGGAATGTCCGGCGTGGCGGAGGCCATTCGCGTTTCGAAGCCCTATAAACTGGTGAGCCGCGAGGTGCGGCACGAGAACTCGATTATTCGCGTGCATGGGATTCCGGTCGGCGGAGATCAGCCGATGTTCTGCGGCGGACCCTGTTCGGTCGAAGGTCGCGAACAGATCCTCGAAGCGGCGCATGCGGTGAAAAAAGCCGGAGGCCAACTGCTGCGCGGAGGCGCGTACAAGCCGCGTACGTCGCCTTATTCATTCCAGGGCCTGGGCGAAGAAGGGTTGCAACTGCTGGCCGAGGCGCGCGATGCGACGGGGCTCGGGATCGTGACCGAGGCGATCGATGTCGAGACGTTCGACCTGGTGGAGAGGTACACGGACTGCATCCAGATCGGCGCCCGCAACATGCAAAATTATTCGCTGTTGAAGCGCGCGGGCAAGGCCCGGAAGCCGGTGCTGCTGAAGCGCGGCATGTCGGCGACACTGGAAGAGTTTCTGATGGCCGCCGAATACATTCTTTCCGAAGGAAACTACGAAGTGATTCTATGCGAGCGCGGCGTGCGCACGTTCGCCGATCACACGCGCAATACGCTGGACCTGAGCATCGTTCCGGCGGTGCAGAAACTCAGCCACCTGCCGATCGTCGTCGATCCGAGCCACGGGACGGGCAAGCGCGACAGCGTGTACGCCATGGCCCTGGCGGGAATCGCGGCGGGCGCGTCGGGTCTGCTGGTCGAAGTGCATCCGCAGCCGGATCGCTCCTGGTCCGACGGCGCGCAGACGGTTTATCCGCATCAGTTCGCGGAGATGGTGGCGGACTCGATGGCGATCGCGGAGCTGCTGCTGTCGAGGCGAGCGCATGCGGACGTAACGGCCTGACCATCCTTGTTGCTAGCGGGCGACGGTCTGGCCGGTGTGGTTCAGATACTCTGAGTACGGACCCTTGAAATCGTCGACCTTGCCGTGGTCGAAATGCCAGATGCGGGTGGCGACCTCGTCCACTACGTCATGATCGTGAGTGACCAGCAGCACGGTTCCGTCGTACTTTTGCAAGGCGATGTTCAGCGCGTTGATCGATTCCAGATCCAGGTGGTTGGTTGGCTCATCGAGGATCAGGAAGTTCGGTTTCTGGAGCATCAGGCGGCAGAAGATGATGCGCGCGGCCTCGCCTCCTGAAAGCGCCTCGGTGCGCTTCAACGCATCGTCGCCGCTGAACAGCATCTGCCCCAGCACGCCGCGCAGCTCCTCCTGCGAGGCTTTGGGATCGAACTCATGCAGCCATTCGAGCACCTTCACGCCGTGCTCGATCGACTCGGTGTGATCCTGGGCGAAATATCCAACCGTGGCTTCGTGGCCCCAGATGATTTCTCCCTGATCGATCGCGAATTTCCGATCGGGCTCCTCAACGAAGCCGGTGGCGTTGCGGATCAGCGACTTCAGCATCGTGGTTTTCCCGGCGCCGTTGCGGCCGATCAGCGCGATTTTCTCCCCGCGGCTCAGGCTCGCGCTGAAGTTTTGAATTACGTTGAGGTCGTCATAGGATTTCGAAAGACCCTTGATTTCCAGCGGATGGCGTCCCGATGGCCGCAATACATCGAAGCGGATGTACGGGCGCGCGATGTTCGATCGCGCCAGGTCCGACGTCGCCAGCCGCTCTACTTCTTTCTTTCGCGACGTCACCTGGGAGGAGCGCGTTCCGGCTCCGAACCTGGCGATAAATTCGTTCAGCTGCGCGATCTTCTTTTCGCGCTGCGCATTTTCGGCTTCTATGCGGGAGCGAATTTGCGTCTTGGCCAGCACCATGTCATCGTAACCGCCGGTGTAGGTGATCACGGTTTGATAATCGATATCAGCGACGTGGGTGCAGACCTCATTCAGAAAATGGCGATCGTGCGAAATGACGATCAGGCATCCGTCGAAGCGAATGAGATAATCCTGGAGCCAGTGGACCGAATCGAGATCGAGGTTGTTCGTCGGTTCGTCCAGCAGCAGCACGGTGGGCGTGCCGTAGAGGGCCTGCGCCAGCAAGACGCGCACTTTCTGTCCACCCTGGAGCTCGCTCATCTTGCGCTCGTGCAGAGCCTCCGGAATATCCAGGCCGTCGAGCAAGACCGCGGCGTCCGTTTCCGCGGTGTATCCACCTTCGTCGCCGACGATCCCTTCCAGTTCGCCAAGCCGCATGCCGTCTTCGTCGGTGTACGTGCTGTGATCCTTTTCGTACAGCTTGTCGCGCTCCTGAAGCGCTTCCCACAACGGAGCGTTGCCCATGATCACGGTGTCGACCACGCGAAACGCATCGAACGCGAACTGGTCCTGGCGCAGGACGCCCATTTTTTTCGGCCGTGTGACGTCGCCCTTGGAAGGCTCGATCTCGCCAGTCAGGATTTTCATGAGCGTCGATTTGCCGGCGCCGTTCGGACCTGTGATGGCGTAGCGGCGGCCAGAGAGAAACGTGGTGGTCACCTCGTCGAACAGGATGCGAGCGCCGTAGCGCATCGAGATGTTATTCAGCGTCAGCAATTCAAAAGTCCTTCGTGGTGGGCGCGACAGGACTCGAACCTGTGACCTCCTGCGTGTGAAGCGAACCGACCACCGAAGCTTTTCGTATTTTAGCATTTCGTGGTACACGTCGAATTCGCGTGTCACATGCCATGCCATGTTTACGCTTGATGCAATTTCCTGCAAAACGGAAGCTCTACTTCGACCTCACTTCATGATCGAAGGGTGGGATTTGAAGTGCGCACTAACGAGTTATTTGCGCAGTTTACGCGCGAGAGGCAGTACCTGAATAACGTAACGCCGAAGACTTTGGAGTGGTACGACACATCGTGGAAGAAATTCGCGCCGTTCATCGGCTCGGCGTTGAATGAGGGCGAATTGAGCCAGAAGGTCAAGGAGGCTCAGATTGCAATGAGCAGCCAAGGTAACCTCAGCCCTCACACGATCAATACCTACAGCCGCCCCATCCAGACATTTACCAACTGGCTTCTCGAGAACGGGCAAA
>JBEKOZ010000649.1:0-3413 GCA_049521275.1 Bryobacteraceae bacterium
GCCGAGCACATGGTGTTCAGCAAGCACACGTCGGCGCACGTGACCACGGTGCACAAGGTGGACTTCACCAAAGTCGCCAAGGTTCGCGACAAGGCCAAGGGTAACGTGCAGGCGCAGTATGGATTCTCGCTGACGTTTCTGCCGTTCGTTCTGAAAGCCACTTGCGTGGCGCTGCGGCAGTTCCCGCTGCTGAATGCGTCGATTCAGGGCGACACGAATATCATTTACCATCGCGACATCAATCTGGGGATTGCGGTGGCGCTTGAAAACGGCCTCATTGTGCCGGTGATTCGCAATGCCGACGAGAAGAGCGTGATCGGGCTGCAAAGGGCCGTTGCGGATCTGGCGGCGCGGGCGCGGTCGCGGCAATTGCGGCCGGAAGAGGTGAAGGACGGGACCTTCTCTGTGACCAATTTCGGAAGCTTCGGCAGCGTGTTCGCGACGCCGGTGATCAATCAGCCGCAGGTGGCGATTCTGGGCACGGGCACGGTGGAGAAGACGCCGGTGGTGATCGACGACGCGATCGCGATCCGGTCCATCGCGTACCTGGCGCTGACCTTCGACCATCGGTTGATCGATGGGGCGCTGGCGGACCAGTTCACGGGGAAGATCAAGGCGATTCTCGAGGCGTGGAGCGAGGAAGTCTCCTAGAAGTAGCCAGTAGCCTGTAGCCAGGAGCCAGTAGGGACACAGTATGAAGCAAGACATTGTACGGTTGACTGATCCTGAGCATTTGACTGTCGTCAGTGTTGCTACGGAGTTCGGTAATAACGCTTATTCGATGACTGTGCGCGGGACCGAGATTTTGTACCGGCCTACGGCGGATCTGGAGGCTTGGATCGCTAAGCCGGATTTTGGCGGCGTGCCGTTTCTTTCGCCGTGGGCCAACCGGATGGATGCGGATTTCTTTTTTGCCAATGGCAAGAAATATTTCTTGAATCCGGGGCTCGGGAAGGTGCGGTATGACGGGAATCATCTGCCGATTCATGGGCTGGTGGCTTACGCTTCCCAGTGGCGGGTGGTGAAGCAAGACACTTCGTCGGTGACTTCGCGCCTGGAGCCGTGGAGGGAGCCGGACTGGATGGCTCAGTTTCCTTTCGCGCATGCGATTGAGATGACGCACCGGCTGCATGGCGGGACCCTCGAGGTCGCGACTACGGTGGAGAATTTGTCGAGCGAGCCGATGCCGCTTTCGCTCGGTTACCATCCTTATTTTCAGTTGACGGATTCGCCGCGCGACGACTGGAAGGTGCACCTGGCGGCGCGCGAAAGCGTGGTGCTGTCGGAGCTGCTGGTGCCTACGGGGGAGCGGAGGCCGATGTCGTTCGAGAATCCTTACCCGCTTGCGGGGCACGCTCTGGACGACGTGTTTACGGGGTTAACGGGCGGGGATTGGGTGGTGGAAGGGAAGAAGCAGCGGATCGCAGTGCGGTTCGGGCCGAAGTATCCGGTGGCGGTGGTGTATGCGCCGAAGGGGCGGTCGTTCGTGTGCTTCGAGCCGATGGCGGCGGAGACCAACGCGTTCAATCTGACGCACGCGGGCAAGGACGCGGGGCTACAGACCATCGCGCCGGGGAGCAAGTGGACGGAGAGCTTTTTTATTACTCCGACGGGGTTCTGAAACACAAGGTTGGCCGCTGATGAACGCAGATGAACGCTGATAAGAAGACGTGTTTGCGTTATCCGCGTTCATCAGCATTTATCAGCGGCTAAAATCATCTTGCTAAACTTGAATTTATCCCTCATGGTGACAGAGGCCGCTACTTCCACGTTTGAACGGCTCGACCTCGATTGCGGCGTGACGCTTCGGCCGGTCGAGGTCGCTTATGAAACCTACGGCACTCTCAATGCCGACAAATCCAATGCGATTCTGGTGCTGCACGCGTTTTCGGGCGATGCGCACGCGGGGGGCGAGGGCGGGTGGTGGTCGAGCATGATCGGGCCGGGCAAAGGGTTCGACACCGATCAACATTTTGTCATCTGCTCGAACATTCTGGGTGGCTGCCGGGGGACGACGGGGCCTTCGTCGATTAATCCGGAGACGGGCGAGCCGTGGGCGATGTCGTTTCCGGTGGTCACGCTGGCCGACATGGTGCGGTTGCAGAAGTTGCTGATCGATTCCTTGGGAATTAAAAAACTAATGGCGGTTGCCGGAGGGTCGATGGGCGGGATGCAGGCGCTTGAATGGGCGGTGGCGTATCCGGAGAGCGTGGCGGCGGCGCTGCCGATCGCGACCACGGCCCGGCACAGCGCGCAGCAGATCGCATTCAACGAAGTGGGCCGGCAGGCGATCATGGCGGATCCGGATTGGAACGAGGGGAATTATTACGGGCGGAAGCCGCCGGCGCGGGGATTGTCGGTGGCGCGGATGGTGGGGCACATCACTTACATGAGCGACGCGAGCATGCGCGAAAAGTTTGGGCGCAGGCTGCGCGCGCCCGATCAATTCGAGGTGGAGAGCTACCTGCAATATCGCGGCAGCACGTTTGTCGACCGCTTCGACGCCAATTCGTATTTGTATATTACGCGGGCGATGGATTCGTTCGACCTGACCGAGCGCGGCTCCCTGGGGGCGCTGTTCGAGAAAATTCGCACGCGGTTTCTGGTGATCAGTTTCACGTCGGACTGGCTGTATCCGAGCTACCAGTCGCTTGAAGTGGTGAGCGCGCTGCGGAGCCGGAATTGCGACGTGGCGTATTGCAATCTGGCGTCGGATTACGGACACGATGCGTTCCTGGTGGAGGTTAAGGAGCAGGCGGAGCTGGTGCGCGGGTTCCTGGCGAGCACCCATGCTTGATGTGAACCATGCTTGACGTGTTCGGTCGGCGCGATTACGCGATTATCAGCGAGCTGGTGGAGCCGGGGACGCGGGTGCTGGACCTGGGGTGCGGCGAAGGCGAGCTGCTGGAGTGGCTGCGCGATCACAAGAACGTCGACGGGCGCGGCGTGGAACTGACCGGCGCGAGCGTACAGAAGGCGATTGCGCGCGGAGTGTCGGTTTATCAGGGCGATTTGGAAGCGGGGCTGGGGGATTATCCGGCGCAGGCGTTCGATTATGTGATTCTGAGCCAGACCTTGCAGCAGACGCGCGATCCGCTGGGAGTGTTGAAAGGCATGCTGCGGATCGGGAGGCGGGGGATCGTGGCGTTCCCGAATTTCGGGCATTGGCGGGTGCGGGTGTCGCATTTACTGACGGGCCGGTCGCCGCAGACGGAGCTGTTTCCGTATGACTGGTACGACTCGCCGAACATCCATTTTCTGACGGTGCTGGATTTCGAGGCGCTGGCGGAACAGGAGAAGTGGCGCGTGGAACGGCGCATTTTCCTGGCGGGGAATCGCGAGGTGACGATGCTGCCGAACCTGATGTCGGAGGTCGCGGTGTTTTTATTTTCGGCGGGGTGAGGGTCGGGTCC
>JBEKOZ010000650.1:0-3404 GCA_049521275.1 Bryobacteraceae bacterium
GGCCATTTTTGTGGCTCGCCGGTCTGATCGCCGCCTGCGGGATCGTTTACGTCGCCACCCGATCCCCTTTGCGGCCGGCGGGAATATCCGCTCCGCAGATCCCTCTGGTCGAAGGCGACGAAATCCGCATTCTTGCCGGAACCTCGCAAGCCTCTTTCACCGATCAGCTCGGCCGCGCCTGGGAACCGGATCGCTACTTCACCGGCGGCGTGATTTCGAGCGCGCCCGGGCACGTCATCGACGGCACCCGCGACTCCACCATGTATCAAAACTCCCGGGAAGGCGATTTTCAGTACGACATCCCTCTCAAGCCCGGGGTCTACGAACTGCATTTGCACTTCGCCGAAACCGTCTACGGTGAGCACAACCCCGGTGGCGGAGGCGAAGCCAGCCGCATGTTCCAGATTGACGCCAATCAACAGCGGCTCATCGACCTTCTTGATGTGATCTCGGACGCCCATGGCGCCAGCCTCGCCGATGAGCGCGTGTTCAAGGACATCTCTCCCGCCGCCGACGGCAAGCTGCACCTGCGTTTCACTCACCGCGTTCGCGATGCGTTCGTCAACGCCATTGAGGTCGTCCCCGGCCTTCCCGGCCGCTTGCGGCCGATCCGCATCGCCATGCGGGACCAGTCCTACCGCGATAAGAAGGGCAACCTCTGGCTGCCCGATCGCTATTTTCGCGGCGGCCAGCAGATCCTGCGCACCACCCTCGCCGGCGGCACCGAAGATCCCGAACTCTATCGCGGCGAGCGGTACGGCAATCTCACGTACGTCATTCCCGTCACGCCAGGCTCCTATTCGGTGACCATGCGATTCTCCGAAGGCTGGTTCGGGCCCGGTAAGCCGGAAGGGGGCGGCGTCGGGAACCGCCGTTTCGACATCGTCGCAAATTCGCAGCTGCTGCTGCACAGCTTCGATATTTTTAAGGAGGCCGGCGGATCCGACCGCGCAGTGGAGCGGACCTTCCATAAGCTCCGGCCAAATCCCCAGGGCAAGCTGATCATCTCCATGGTGCCCATCGAAAACTACGCCTGCGTAAATGCGATCGAGGTAATCGACGAAGGCCGCTAGCCCGCCCCTGCTTGCCCACCCTCCCCGCCAGCAACTGTCAGCGAGGGGATACCTGCACGAACCTCCCCGCGGTGCTAAGATCAGCGGTGGATATGACGCGAACCGTCCTCCCCCTCGCACTACTCGTCCCCGCACTCTCCCTCGCCGCCGATCCACCCAACGCCTGTAAAGGCGATCCCACCCAGTGGACGCCGATTTTCAACGGCAAGGATCTGAACGGCTGGAAGCACGTCGGCCCCGGCAATATGACCGTCGATTTGTCTGAAAATGGCAGCCTGATTCATACCCACGGCGGCATGGGCCTGCTCTACTGGACCGGCGGCCCCATCGGCAACTGCCGGATCCGCGTGGTCTACCGCATGCGCGACGAGAACGACAATTCCGGCGTCTTCGTCCGCATCCCCATTGAGCCGCGTGAGGAATGGATGCCCGTCCACTACGGCTACGAAGTGCAAATCGACAATCACCCCGAACGCTCCAACCCGCCCGAGGACGACACCCACTCCACCGGCATGCTGTACTCGCTCACCAAGCCGCTCGCCAAAGCCTGGAAGCCCGGCCCGCAGTGGAACACCATGGACATCACCCTCGACGGCCCGCATACCATCGTGACGCTCAACGGCGTCAAAGTCACCGACTTCACCGAAGGCGATCCCGTTCCCGCCCAGCAATTCACCTTCGAGCCCAAGCGCGGCCCGCGCCCCATGTTCGGCTATATCGGCCTTCAGAACCACAGCGACAACGACATCGTCTTTTTTAAGGAAGTGGCTATTCAGCCTATAAAAAAATGAACACCCGCCGTAGCTTTCTCCAAAACAGTGCCGGCCTGCTTGCCGCCAACACCGTCCTCCTTGAGGCCGCGCCCGCGCCTGAACAAACCGCGCCCTCGGACCGCGTCCGCTTCGGCATCATCGGCATCGGCATGCAAGGCTCCGGCTTGCTAGCGACCGCCGTCTCCTTGCCCGGCATCGAATGCGTCGCCGCCGCCGACCTCTACGACGGCCGACACACCCTGGCCCGCGAAATCACCGGCAATGCGAGCCTCCCCGTTACGCGCCGCTACCAGGACCTGCTCGATCGTAAAGACATCGATTGCATAGTAGCCGCCGTGCCCGATTTCTGGCACAAGCGCGTCGTCGTCGACGCCTGCAACGCCGGCAAGGACATCTATTGCGAGAAGCCCATGTCGCACACGGCTGAAGAAGGTTTCGACATGGTCGCTGCCGCGCAGAAGAACAGCCGCATCGTGCAGATCGGCTCCCAGCGCGTCAGCTCCATCATCTACGCCAAGGCCCACGAGCTCTATGCGAGCGGCGCCATCGGCGACGTCTCCATGGTCGAGCTCACCCTCGGCCGCAACAGTCCCACCGGCGCCTGGGAGTATCCTCCGCCGCTCGATCTGTCGACCAGGAATCTCGATTGGGACACCTGGATCACCGGCGCGCCGAAGATTCCCTTCAACGCCGAGCGCTTCGCCCGCTGGCGCTGCTGGAAGGAGTACGGCACCGGCGTCGGAGGCGATCTCATGGTTCACCTGCTCAGCGGCATGCTCTTCACGCTAGGCTGGAATAAGCCTCCGCGCTCCGCCTCCGCCCTGGGCGAGATCGTTCGCTGGAAAGACGGCCGCAACATGCCGGACCTCCACGCCGTCCTCTTCGATTACGACGGCGTCCCCGTCTACGTGCGCCTCGGTCTGGGCACCGACACTCCGGAATTGGCCCGCTTCATGGGCCCCAAAGGCATCCTCGACGTCACCGGCGGCGAAATCCGCCACTCGCCCCAGCGCGGCATCGATACCAGTCCCAGCTACTACTCCGGCGGATTCCCGCGCAAAATGCGTGCCGAGTACGAAGCCCAATGGCACGCCGCCAACCCAATGCCACGCGAAGCCATCGTCGAAGCCACCGTCTATCGCAGCACCGACTACGACGACCTGCCGCCGCATATGATGAATTTCTTCCATTCGGTCAAGTCCCGCAAGCCGGTCACAGAAGACGCCGTCTTCGGCAACCACGCCGCCCTGGCCTGCCACATGGCGAACGAATCCTATTTCCGCAAAGGCCCGGTCACGTTCGACCACGCGTCGAAAAGCATCCGAGGTTAAATCGCGCGCCTAACCGCGTCCTAGATCGGTCGTCTAACCGAAGTCATGCTCGACGTCGCCGTTGCCCATCCCCGCGCCTGTGGCGCACGCACTCCTGCGTGCCGCGTCGCCACTCGTGGCGACGCCCGGTGTTTTCTATGCTAGACCCACTCCTCCAAGACCTCCGCTACGCCCTCCGAGCCCTCCGCTCCACCCCCGGCTTCGCCGCCGTAGCCATCCTCTCCCTC
>JBEKOZ010000651.1:0-3399 GCA_049521275.1 Bryobacteraceae bacterium
CGTGCAGTGGTCCGCCAACTGGGTGAGACGCTCAAGATGGACGTGAACCCGTTCAACATTTTGCTGGACGTAAGAGAAGACAAATCCGGAGTCGACCCAGGCGATCCAGGCGAGTTGTTCGCGCAATATCTGGAGTGCATCCGCCGCCTGGTCGAATTCGTAGACGCCCTGGAAACACCGGCGGACGGCTTGCGCCATTGAGATAACGGAGAAACCATGAAACTAGGATTAATCGCATTGATCGTAGTCGGCCTGATCCTGCTGGTCGGCATCGTAATGGCCGGAAGTTTATTCGGCACCCACAACGAACTGGTGCAGGAGCGCGAAGCGATCAAGGGCTCCTGGGCCCAGGTGGATGTCGTGTTGCAGCGCCGCGCCGACTTGATTCCCAACCTGGTCGAAACCGTGAAAGGCTACGCCAAGCATGAGGAAACGGCCATCGATTCGGTAACCGCCGCCCGCGCGGCCCTTGGCGGAGCGCAAACGCCCAAGGACAAGATCGCCGCCAACGGCCAGCTCGATTCAGCCCTGTCGCGACTGTTGGTGGTGGTCGAAAACTACCCCAATCTCAAAGCCAACGAAAATTTCATGCGCCTTCAGGACGAATTAGCGGGCACGGAAAACCGCATCGCCGTCGAACGCCGCAAGTACAACGAGACGGTGCAAAAATACAACACCGACATCGAGCTCTTCCCCAAGAACATAGCCGCCTCCATCTGGGGCTTCCATCGCGAAGACGCCTATTTCAAAGCCGACGACGCCGCCAAACAAGCCCCCAAGGTAAAATTCTAAATTATGTTTGATCCGCGTTCATCGGCGGCTAAAAAACCTTCGTGCGGGCCGTCATGCGCGACCCTCTACCTTAAATACTAATGCGACTCGGACAAACTAAATGGAACGGCGTCACCACCGCCGCAATTTTCAACGGCACCGCCGCGCGCCCCATCCCCGATTACACGCTGCTCGATTTGATCGGGCGCGCTGAAAAAGAAGGCGAGACGCTGCCCGATCTCGCCTCGCGCCTGGCCACGCGCCAGGCTGTTCTAGCCGAACCACTGATCCCCCTGCAACCGCGCGAAGTCTGGGGCTGCGGCTGCACTTACGAAACCAGCGCGGCCTTTCGAGACGCCGAGCATGGGACCCGCGAAGGCTTTTATGCTCATGTATATAAGAGCCCTCGCCCGGAGATTTTCTTCAAGGGCACTGCGCGCGTTTGCGTCGGACCCGGCCAGCCCATCGGCATCCGCGCGGATTCGAAATTCACTGCGCCGGAGCCTGAACTGGCGCTGGTGCTGGGCGCAAAGGGGAGAATTTTGGCTTACACCCTGGCCAATGACGTTTCGGCGTGGGATATCGAGCGCGAGAACCCTCTCTATCTGCCACAATCAAAAACATATACGGCTTGCTGCGCGCTCGGCCCGGTGATCGTGACCGTGGACGAAATCGCCGACGCGCGCGCCCTCGAAATGACCTGCACCATCCACCGGGGCGGCGCCGAAATCTTCTCAGGAGGAACCTCTATCTCGCGGCTGGGAAGGACTTTCGAGACGCTGGTCGAGTATTTATTGCGCTCCAACCCCGTTCCCTCCGGATCGGTGGTCTTGACCGGAACCGGGATCATTGTAAAGGAAGACGCGGCCCTCGCCGCAGGTGATATCGTCTCGATCAAAATAGCCGAAATCGGCGAATTATCGAATCCCTGCGCAATCGTGTAATCTATGGTCGTTTAAGGGCTCTTCGAGCGTCATTTCCCGTCAGTTATGGTCATTTAAGGGCTCGGTTTCGTCGTCTTCGAGCAACTCCGCCTGCTCCGCGTAGCGCTTCAGCACCCTTACCGAGTTCGATGTGCTGAATCCCGACATCCGCAATTTTCGATACGCCGCCGCCAGGTTTTTTTCCTCCTTCAGCAGCGCGCCCAAATCCTTGCCGCGATATTTCCGCTCCAGGAATTTTTCGATCATGGCGATTTCATCCGCGCCTTCAAACGCTTTTTCAGATGCGTTCTTCGCCACCGCCGGCGCGACTCGCCGGGCCATCAGGTCGCGCAGCACGCGCGTCTTGCCGAAGCCTCCGTCGTCGCGGCGCCAACTGGCGTAGGACTCGGCAAAGCGCTGGTCGTTTAAATATCCAGACTCCTTCAACCGCGCGACCACGACGTCTATATCGGACGGTTCCGCGGCGCGGCGTTTCAGCTTTTCGCGCAGCTCGGAAATGGTTAAGGCCCGCGCCGACAGCGCCTGCGCGGCGAACGCCATCAAACCATTTTCGTCGAGCGTCTTAGCCATTTGGTATGCTGTGAGTGATTATTGCAGAAAGGAGTGACGCAACATGGAGGACGATAGCAAGCTGTCTTATTTTTTCCTGGGCCTCGGCCTGGGGGTTGCGGCGGGCGTGCTGTTTGCCCCGAAATCCGGAGCCGAAACGCGCGAGTTCCTGCGCAGCAAAGCGGAGGAGGGCGGCGACTACGTGAAGCAACAGGCCGGCAACCTCAAGGAGACCGCGGCTGAAGCGGTGGAACGCAGCAAGCAGACCATTCAGAAGCACAAGGAAAACCTGGCCTCCGCCGTTGAGGCCGGCAAACAAGCCTATCGGGAGGCGACCACCGCTCCGGGAGATTAGCAGGAACCGGCGTGCGGGCCCGCTGGCCGCACGCCGCCAAATCACAAAATGGAAAATCACGCCCTGATCGTCATTCTTGCGATTTTCGTCGGCATCGCCGCGATCGCGCTGTGCATTCAAGCGGGGATGTTGTTCGGCATCTATAAATCGGCGCGGACCACGGAAGCCCATGTGAAGCGGGTGATGCCGCGGGTCGAAACGCTGCTGCCGAAAGTGGAGAAGCTTGTCGAAAGCTCCACCGCGGCGGTGGATATGAGCCGCACGCAGATTCATGAGATCACGGTGAAGGCCAGCGATATTCTCGACATGACGCGCTTGCAGCTGGCGCGCATCGACGGGGTGCTCGAAGACGCGTCCTTGCGGGCTCACGTGCAATTGGCGCACGCCGAAATGGTGATCGACGATACCATGGCGCGCGCGCAGGAGACGGTGGCCATTGTCCAGCAGGGGATCATGGCGCCGCTGCGCGAGATTCAAGGCGTCGCGGCGGGAGTGCGTTCGGCGATTCTTTATCTGATGCGCGGCGGGCGCCCCAGTCCCGCGCAGGCGACGGCCGACGAAGAAATGTTCATTTAAGCTCCGTGCTTTCCCGCCGATAAGTCCGGCAGGGAATGATGCACACGGATTTGCTGAGAACGCTCGCCACAAATTTCGCGGTGAACAGGGTACGCTCCGCCGCGGCGATCCGGGAGATGTATTTATTGGATCCCGCCGGGTTTCCTTTGGTTGCGGCGGAAGTGCTGAGGAGCGGACCGGAACTGCCGGGGGCCCGGTTCGTGA
>JBEKOZ010000652.1:0-3398 GCA_049521275.1 Bryobacteraceae bacterium
TGCCGCAACAACTGGGAGATGGAGATTCGGGCGCGACGCGCGAGGAGCTGCTGGCGGAATTAGATAGCGCCTTCGATCGGGCCGAGAAGGTGGTACGTTCGATCGATCCCGCGACGTTGCGCGACGCGCGTGAGGTCGGCCGCAGGCGGCTCCCGACGACGGTCATCGGGCTGCTGACGCACATCGCGGAGCATACGCAAAGACATGTGGGACAGGCCATTACTGCGGCGAAAGCAACTGGCGCCCCGGGCACTTCGTTAGCGCGGGGACTTTCGCACGCTTGATTTCGTCGGAACTGACACGTCGTCGGAAGACCCAGATGGTTCCTCCAACCGTCGGCGTTGGCGGCCAAGTCTCGTCCATTCCCCTTGTTCGCTCTGGTGGAGGATTTCGACGACTTCGAAGCTGACCCAGGCTCGGGTCTCCGCCAGAGTTGCCCGCCACGCCGATGATCCGCGAACCCTGCTGCTCATGGCGCCGGGCTGGGTGCGAACCGATCTGGACGGCCCAGAAGCGCGTCTGAGCATCGAGGAAAGCATACCGAATCTTGCGAATACGATGGACGCGCAGGCCGGAAAAGCGGGTCTTCCGGGGACGGATACGCCGTGACCCAGGACTAATCGAATCGGTTCGTATCTTCGGTAAGTTGAAGAGCCAAAAGTTGGGTCGCGGGTTCGATCCCCGCCCGGCTCACCACCGTTTGTTAGTAAATCACCTTCAAGGAAAACTGGATTTGCCGCGAGTTACTCGCCGTGCGGCTGATTTCCCCGAAACCCGGCCCGAGCAGGATATTCGAAGGCAATCCGAAATTCACGATATTAAAGATATTGAAGAACTCGGCGCGGAATTGCAGGAACGCGCGTCCCGCGCCGGCTCGCTCCAAAAGCGGCGTATCCTTGATCAGCGCGAGATCGATATCGTGCAGACCCGGACCGCGGAATGTATTGCGGCCCAGCGTTCCGAACACCCCGCTATTCGGGCCGGTCCCGCCAGGCACCTCAATCGGAATCGAAAAATAAGAAGCGTTGTTCGCGCCCAAACCGAAGTAATCCTCGCGCACCGTGCGACTGGCGGAAAGCACCGGAGTTCCGATTTGATCTGGCCGGTCGGTGCCCTGCGATCCCACACCCGTTTGCTGAATGCCGGAGTAAACCGTAAACGGGATTCCGGTTTGGAAGGTCCCGATGCCCAGCACTTGCCAACCCGAGGTCATCGTCTTGCCGAGAATACGCCGCAGCGGCGTACGATCCGCGTGCAAATCCTGAAACACATTAAACGCCAGCGCATCCTTGACATCGAAATTCGACGGCCCTTTGTCCAACCGCGCATTGAACGGATCTTCTGGCGCCGTCTGCGCCACCGCGCCGGACTGGCCGGAAATAAATCCACCGAGCACGGCGCTGGAGTCGTCAATCGATTTCGAAAACGTATAGCTCGCCTGGAAGCCCAGCCCGGATGCCGTCAATTCCCGCTGCGCGGAGATCTGCAAGGCGTGATAGGAAGAATGCGACCTGTTAGTCACCTCGTTGAGCACGCCATAGCCGCCGACAAAATTGCCGGATGAATCGAACTGGCTGTAGTGCGCGTATGCCGGGCTGGCGCCCGCGAAACCATTGGGAAAATCGATGGAGGGGAGTTTCACGCCGGCGGTGCCTACATACCCCGCGCTCAGCGTTGCGCCGGCGATCTTCTGATCGAACCCCGCCGTCCAGGTGGCGATATAACCGTTCTGGAAGCCGGGCGAGATTCCAAACATGCTGAATGGCGTGATTTGATGAACCGGCATGATTGCCGCGAGGTCCTGTTCGTAAAGCAGCAGGTTCATCGCGGTGTTCGCGGGCACTTGTTTAGAATCACCCGAGGCGAACACTGGCGCTCCGCTCGTGTTATACACTGCCGGCAACTGATTCGGCTGAACCAAAACTCCAAAGTCGATTGGTTGCCCGGGCGCGGCCGTCACATGCGGATAGACCACGAACGGCGTACCGCCGGTCAGCAGATTGTCCTGCCATAGGTTGACGAGCAACGTGCTGATCGCCCCGCCAACGTGCAGCATGGTATGCGAGGTGGCGCGCCAGTCGAACGACAGGCGCGGACCCAAGCCCCTCGGATCGAGCTTATATGGCGGGCTGGGGTTCATCAGCACTTCGGAGCCCGGCGTTATTCCGTTGTTCAATTGGAAGACGGGAGCGGAAGTACGCAGATCCGCTTCCCGGATACGGGACTCGATCTCGTAGCGCAGCCCCGCATTGATGGTCAACCGTTCCGATACTTTCCAGGTGTCCTGGAAATAGGCGTTGTATGCATCGCGGCGAATCGCCGATATGGCCGCGCCCTGCGCAAAGATCGAAGGCGCCACAGCCTGGTTAAACGAGAAGGCGCTCGCCTCTAGAAATCCGCTCAGCGCGTCGGGCAGCGGCTGGCCGATGCCGAAATCGTGCGCGCCGTTGGTTGAGTAAATTGGCTCGGTGGCGTAGGCGGTTCCACCGCCGAATTGATATGCGCCGTTGGGACTGATCCCAAACACGCCGTTGTCGCGATTGCCGCGCCACTCGCCCCCGGCCTTCAGAGTGTGTTTGCCGCGGATCCACTGAAAATTCTGCCGCACCTGAAACAGATTGCCGTGCATGCCCTGCACCGATCCGGCGGCGGCGTTGAATGCCTCGTAGGAGCCGTCGCCGAAGCTCAATGCCGGGTCGGTGCGATCGTATGTGGGGAACTGCGGCGTTGTGCGCGTAAAGCTGATGCCGGACTCCATCGTGAACGTGGGCGAGGGCGTGCGCGTCCAAGTGATCGCGCCATTGCGCTGCCGGTCGAGAAAGCCCACCGCGAATTCCGGATCGATCACCGTCTGGCTTGGATTGGTGGTTGGCCCGTTCACGTTGGCCATCGTGAATCGCCCGAACAGGCGCGACTTGTCCGAGAGATTGTGATCGATGCGAATCGAGAATTGATCCGAATCCGTGAGGACCTTCGAAGGCGCTTCGTAAGTGCGCGCGCCATAGGGACCCGTGGGATCGTTCGATAACGGGTAACGCGCCAGACCCTTGGCGATGCGCGGGTCCACCGGAACGATCAGAGTATCGCCGGGAAACGCCGTGGTGTCGAGGCCCTGGCGCTCCGCCGCAGTGGGCACCGGGATCACTTCCGTATCGCTCAGCACTTGCCGGAAGCCTTGATATTCGGCGTAGTAGAACGTGCGGTTGCGGCCGTCGTACAAGCCCGGAATCAACACCGGCCCGCCGTTAGTGACGCCGAATTCATTGCGGATGAATGGCGGAATCCGCTCCGGCTGCGCCAGCGATTGCCGGTCAAAAAAATTGCGCGCATCGAGTACCGCGTTTCTCAGAAACTCGAAAGCCGATCCGTGGATGGCATTTGCGCCCGAGCGCGTGACG
>JBEKOZ010000653.1:0-3389 GCA_049521275.1 Bryobacteraceae bacterium
GTCCCTTCGAGCGCCCGCTCGTTGTAGTAAATGAACAACCGCGACGGCACCGCGTACGGCACCTTCTGTTTCATCTGGTCGAATTCGATCGCCGCACCGATCGCGTTGGCCGTGCAGCTGCCCAGGTCGCCCTGATCGTAAACCACCGGGCACCCCGGCCGAAGATCGGCCGAAGGCGGCAGCGCTCCCACTTTTTTCGGCAATTGATAAACCCGGTCGCGAGCGTCGGGCAAATCTGGAATCCATCCGTAACGGCCATAAGTACGTGGCATAAGTTCCTCGGCCACATACTAGGGCAACTCCGGTAATCAACCCCGCGACTGAAAGTCTTACTCGCTTGAGAATACTGGGGCTAATCCCCCACTAATCCATCGGTGACCCTCTCCCTCGCATCCAAGAAGTCGATATGGCCGGTAATGAGCCGCTTCGCCCGATTGAACAGCGGACCCGTCCGCACCTGGGCCCCCTCCGCCAGTCCTTTTCGCGTCGAATACCCCCCCGAACTTCTGCGGGAACTACGTATGACCAATAACGGAGTCGACGCTTTCGGCATGCTTTACGGCGTTCGCCATGACCAGACCATCCGCCTGGTCTCGACCCGGGGACGCGCCGGCCTCAACCCCCTCGGCATCTTCGCGGCCCGCGTGCGCGGCGAAGTCTTTCTTACCGAAGAAGATCTGGAACGATTCGAAAAAGCCGACGCCTGCGTGGCGCTGGTGATCTCGGGCGAAACGGGTGGATTTTTTGTGCGCGACGGCGACGGGTCCATCGAGGCCGTTCGGAGTTACGAAGAGTTTTCGGTCCACGGTCCAACCCCCGTCTCGAAGGTGGCAAAACGAAGACCGAAATGGGGTTGGTCCCTGCTGCTCCTCCCGCTGCTGGGCCTGATTCCGCGCCATCCTCCACCCCTTGCCGTGACCTTGCGCGAGGATTCGGGACAACTGCGTATTTCCTGGAACGTGCCCGTAAAAGCGACCCTCGAAATCCTCGATGGAGGAGCACGGACAGCTCTCGCCATCGCTCCCGGCTTATCCACGGTTACCTATGCCCGTCGCTCGGAAGATGTAACCGTGGGCATCGGTTCCGCCCAGGCGCGGTTTGTCGGCCCGCCGTTGCCTCCCACCCTGATCGAGCGGGAGCGCGCGGAAGTGCGGGCGCTTGAATCGCGAATCGTCCTGCTTCGCTCCGCGCGCGCGGCCGGACAGGCGAAAATCGTCGCACTGAAAAGGCGTTTACAATGAAACGTCTGCATGCAAATCGACGCTTCCCGAATCGCCCAGGAACTCTATGGAATCGATGCCGTCGCGACGCGGCTGAACGGCGAGTTTGACGATAACTTCCATCTCGAAGGTAAATCCCAATACGTCCTGAAAGTGATGCGCGAGGGCTGCGACCGGGAGTTCGTCGAAATGCAAATCGCGGCCATGGAACATATTGGTAAATCGCGACTTGCGGGCGGGATTCGCGAATACCAGGGTCGCCTCGTTTGGATGCTCGACTGGCTCCCGGGGAAGTTGCTCGCCGATACAAAACCTCACTCCGCCCGATTGTTGCGAAATTTAGGTCGATTATTGGCTGCTCAAGGCGCAAAACTAGCAACTTATGATCATTTAAGGGCTCATAAGGAACTGAAGTGGGATCTGAAGCGAGCTTTTTGGATTCGCGAATACCTGCATCTGACCGCCGATCCCGCGCTGATCGAAAAGGTCCTCCAGATGGCCCCCGATCTCGCGCCGCTGCGCCACAGCGTAATCCACGGCGACGCCAACGACCACAACATTATTGTCGATGGAGATGAGGTTGTGGGCCTCATCGATTTCGGCGACCTGCACTACTCCGCGACCATCTGCGAGCTGGCCATCTGCTGCGCCTATGTGGGTCTAAATAAGGAAGATCCGCTCACGGCAATCGCTCACGTGGTGGGCGGCTATCACGATCTCGAAGAAGCCGAAATGGAGGCGCTTTTTCCCCTGATTCTGCTGCGCCTGGCGGTGAGCGTGGTGAATTCGGCGCATCGCAAGACATTGTATCCAAACGACGAATACATCACGATCAGCGAAAAACCGGCGTGGGACGCGCTGCGCACGCTCGCCAGAATCGATCCAAACCGGGCGGCGTACGTTTTCCGGCAGGCTCGCGCCAAAGAAGAAACGCTGGCTGGACGGCGCGCGCATCTGGGCGGAAATCTTAGCCTTAGCTACGACGAGCCGCTGAAGATCGTGCGCGGCTGGAAGCAGTTTCTTTACGACGAGACCGGCCGCGAATATCTCGACGCATATAATAATGTTCCGCTGGTGGGGCATTCTCATCCCCGCGTGGTGGAAGCGGTGCAGAAGCAGATCGCCGTGCTGAACACGAACACGCGTTATTTGCACGACAATATCGTGCGGTACGCGGAGAAATTGACCGCCAAACTGCCGGCGCCTTTGAGGGTCTGCTACTTTCTCAACTCGGCGAGCGAGGCGAATGAGCTGGCGCTGCGGATGGCGCGCGCGCATACCGGGCGCGAGGACATCATCGTGCTCGATGACGCGTATCACGGCAACACCACCACGCTGATCGACATCAGCCCGTATAAATTCAACGGGCCCGGAGGCAAGGGCAAGAAGCCGTGGGTGCATGTCGCGCCGATTCCCGACGATTACCGCGGTCCTTATAAACGCGGCGATCCCGATGCGGGTCCGAAGTATGCGCGGCACGTGGACGAGATTCTCGATCGGGTGAAGCCGGCCGCGTACATCGCCGAAAGCCTTCCCAGCGTAGGGGGACAGATTGTGTTTCCCGCGGGTTATTTGAGCGAGGTTTATAAGAGCGTCCGTGCGGCGGGCGGAGTGTGTATCGCGGACGAGGTGCAGGTCGGGTTTGGACGGTTGGGCTGTTGTTTTTGGGGATTTGAGTTGGGGGCCAGCACGCCGGATATTGTCGTGCTGGGGAAGCCGATTGGGAATGGGTTTCCTTTGGCGGCGGTGATTACTACGGCTGAGATTGCGGCGTCGTTTGACAATGGGATGGAATTTTTTTCGACCTTTGGAGGCAATCCGGTAGCGTGCGCGGCGGGGCTTGCGGTACTTGCCGTCCTGGAAGATGAAGGGTTAGAGGAGAATGCGCTTCAGGTCGGGAATTATTTGCTGAACGGGCTACGCGGGCTGGAGCACGAGATCATTGGCGACGTTCGCGGGTCGGGATTATTTTTGGGGATCGAACTGGTGAAGGATCGCGGGACGCTGGAGCCGGCGGCTGCCGACGCTTCGCGAGTGGTGAACGGGATGCGGGAGCGCGGGATACTCGCGGGGACGGACGGGCCGCATCACAACGTGATTAAGCTGCGGCCGCCGTTGTGTTTTACGAAAGAGGATGCGGATCGAGTGGTGGAGGTGCTGAGGAAAGTG
>JBEKOZ010000654.1:0-3386 GCA_049521275.1 Bryobacteraceae bacterium
GTCCAGATGCGGCTCTACGACGCCAAAGGCGCGATGAAGTTCGACACCGGCGGCATGCGCGTTCCGGTTCCGACGACGGGCGGCAATCCGGTGATTCCATTCGCCGAGCTGCTGCCGATTGCGGCGCTCGAACCGGGAGCCTACAAAGTGGAGCTGACGGCCATGGACAACGCCAAGAATAATTTCGTGAGGTCGGCGAATTTCGAGATTCAGTAGGCGCGCGGCGCCTCCTGTTACGGCTGTTCGATCGCGAATCGCCACACGTTCTGCGCCTGGAGATTGGACAGCCACACCGATCCGTGGCCCACGCGGATGGAGTCGCCGCCCGGGCCGACCCATTGCTTGACCACGGCGTTTTTCGCGGGATCGATCTCGGTGACGGGGATTTGGAAGATCGTGGCCCAGACCTGGCCGGCTCCGAACGCGATTTCGCCGCCGCTGCCGGGAATGCCGGCTTCGATGTTCGCCACCAGCTTATTGGTTTGCGCATCGATGCGGGAAACGGTGCCGTCGCCCTGATTCAGGGTCCAGATGGAGCCGGCTCCGGCGGTGAGAAAACGCGGCCCCGGGCCGACCGTGATGGTCGCGGCGACCTGGTTGGTCTTCGGATCGACTTTCGTCAGCAGATTTTTTTCCGGAGTGGTGACCCATACCGCGCCTTCCGCGTAAATGCAGGCGGCGGAGTTCGGCGTCACGGCGATTTCGGCGCCTTTGCCCGAGGTCGGATCGATGCGCGACAGGATGCCCTTTTTATCGGTCAGCATCCACACGCTGTCGGGACCGGTCGCGATGCCTCCTTCGCTGTCGGCCGGCCCGAAGGGCAGCGTCGCGACCACCTGATTCGTTTTGATGTCGATGCGAGACAGCGTCTTGTCGCCGCAGTTCGGCACCCAAACGCTGCCGAATCCCGCGGCCAGTCCTGAACACGGCTTTTGTCCGACGCTGATCACGGCGGCTACCTGATTGGTTTTGATATCGAGACGGTAGACGGCGTTTTTGGGGCTGCTCGTCACCCAAACGGCGTCGTCGGTCAGCACCTGCCAGTCCGGCGCGCCCGCGACGGGAAACACGGCGTCCGGCTTGATGGCCGATATTTCGCGCTTCACGCCCGGAGTCGAAACGCCGGGCTTCGGAGGACGTGGCGGTTTCTGCGCCTGCACAAGAGAAATGAAGAGGACAAGAAGAATCAGCCTGTTGTTCATGTTATTCCGCTAATGTCGCAAGGATGCGCTTGGGGTCGATCCGCCACAACGTTCCCGCCTCGACATTGGTCAGCCAGAGAGAGCCTTGGCCAAACTCAATCGCTCCACCGCCGCGGCCCCAGAATTGTTGCATGACTTTCTCCGTCACCGGATCGATGCGCGTGATCGGAAAGCCTGGGAGCGTCACCCAAACCGAACCCTGTCCGAAGGCGATCCCGCCGTGTGTCGTTCCGGAGACGCCAGTCTCGATGGTCTTGGTGACTTTGTTCGTTTTGGGGTCGATGCGATCGACTTTCCCGTCCTTCAGGCAGAGCACCCACAGCGACGATTCGCCGATGGCCAGCGCCGCCGGCTGTGCGGATACTTCGATTCGCTTTTCCACCAGCATGGTTTCAGGATTGATGCGCAGCAAGCGATTTTCCGAGGGGCAGGTGACCCAGAGGGCCGTTTCACCCGACGTCAAGGTGTTGCATCCGGCCGGCAGGCGCAGTTCGGAGACGACTTTGTTCTGATCGGGATCGACGCGCGAGAGCGTCGTTTTGTCGTCGGTCAGAATCCACACGCTATCGGCGTTGGCGGCAACCGCGGGTAACGCGCTGCCGATGCCGGAGTCGATTTTCACAGGCTCGGCGAGCTTGGCCGGTTCGGCGGGCTTTGCGTCGGCCGCTGGTTTTTGATCGGCGGGTTTGGCCGGGACCGCCTTCGGATCGGCCGCGATCTTGGCGTCGAAGCGCATCAGCGCGTGGGTTTCGCAGTTGGGAATCCACACGCTGGTGAACGCCGTGGCCGCGCCGCCGCATAGTTTGGAGGGTCCGGTTATAGGCTCCACCAGCTTATTGGTCTTCACATCCAGCCGTTCGAGTCCACCGCTCTTGTTGGGGATCAGCACGGTGTCCGAAAAAACAATCCACCGCGGCGCAAATGGTAACTCCACGTCGGCCTTGACACTGGCGAACGGAATCTGGATCCCGGGAGTCTTGATCCCTTGCCCGGGCGTCGCCGCGAGCGTGAGCCAGAGTCCGATCAGAATACGCATTGAATGTTCGAGTATAGCTCGAATTGTGTAGGGCGGACGCCCTTCGTCCGCGCCGGACTCCCGAGTCCGGCTCCGGTGGGAGTTATGGAGAAGAGAGCCGACGAGGGCGTCGGCCGCGGACCAGGGGTCCGCCCTACATTTCGTTGACACCGATGGCGAAGAAATGGTAGAAACGGCCAGACAGCCCGCCCTCGTCCGGCAAATAAACTAAAATAGTTGGAGAACCATGCGTCGTTTGCCGATCGTCATTGCTCTTAGCTCACTGGGAGTCGGAACTTTGCGCGCGCAGTCGGCGTCGGCGCCCGATTATTTCGAGCTGAAGGTCCGGCCTCTGCTCGCCACCAATTGCTACGCCTGCCACACCGATTCGGCACTGGGCGGACTGCGGCTCGATAGTCGCGAGTCGATGCTGAAGGGCGGCAGCCGCGGCCCTGCTCTGGTGCCTGGCGATCCCGAAAAGAGCATTCTCATTCAAGCAGTGCGTCAGACCGATCCTAAGCTCAAGATGCCGATGGGCGCCAAGCTCAAGGATTCCGAGGTCGAGGTTCTCGTCGCGTGGGTGAAGGAAGGCGCAGTTTGGCCTAAGCCTGCCGCTCCGCTGACCACCACCGCGAAAGCCGGAGGCAAGTATGTGATTGCTCCGGAGCGCCGCGCGTTCTGGTCGCTGCTTCCTTTGAACGATCCGGCTCCGCCCGCGGTGAAGGATGTGAAGTGGCCGAAATCGCCCATCGACAAATTCGTGCTGGCGCGCCTTGAAAAAGACGGCATGAAGCCGGTGCGCGCGGCCAACAAACACGACCTTCTTCGCCGCGCGACGCTCGATCTTACCGGTCTGCCGCCGACGCCTGAAGAGATCGCGGCATTCGACAAGGACGCTTCGCCCGAGGCGTTCGCGAAAGTCGTCGATCGCCTGCTCGCGTCGCCGCATTACGGCGAGCGGTGGGGCCGCGCATGGCTCGACGTGGCGCGTTTTGGCGAAGACGATTACCGCAGCCTGAATCCGTTTCCGCGCGGCTATTTCCCTTACGCCAACGCCTATCTTTACCGCGACTGGGTGATCCAGGCGTTCAACGACGATCTGCCTTATGACCAGTTTGTCAAGGCGCAACTGGCGGGCGATCTGCTCGACGAAAAGGTCCGCTATAAAT
>JBEKOZ010000655.1:0-3385 GCA_049521275.1 Bryobacteraceae bacterium
GTCAGCGCGACCAGGATCCATGGCCATGGGCGCACGGCGTAATGCGCAATATTGAACCACAAGGTAGCCAGCAGCGAATTCTTTTCGTCCTTGGCGCAGAACATGCGCTGCGCGATGTAGCCGCCGCCTCCGGGCTCGGCTCCGGGATACCAGGTGGCCCACCAGTTCAGTGAAATATAAACGAAGAACGTAATCATCGGCATCCAGGCCGAATCGAGGTCGGGGATAAAGCTGAGCACGCTGCCCTGGTTGCCGCGCGTGGCGTCGATCGCCAGGAGCTTCGTCTTCATCTGATCGATTCCGCCCACCGCTTGGATGGCGAACACCGCGAGCGCGATCACCATGCTCATCTTGATCACGAACTGAAACATGTCGGTGACCAGGACGCCCCAGAGTCCGGAAAGCGTGGAGATTCCCGCGGTGAGCGCGATCATCCCGATGACGATTGCCAGCGCCTGGAGTTTCGTGACGCCGAGGATCAGCATCAGGATATCGACCATCGCTTTGTTGACCCACCCGAGAATGATGCAGTTGATCGGGATGCCCAAATAGAGCGCCCGGAAACCGCGCAGAAACGCCGCCGGACGTCCGGAATAGCGGATTTCGGCGAACTCCACGTCGGTCATCACGCCGGAGCGGCGCCACAGGCGCGCGTAGAAAAACACCGTCATCATGCCGCTCGCCACAAAGCACCACCACAGCCAGTTTCCGGCGATGCCGCCTTTCGCCACCATACCGGTCACGGCGAGAGGCGTATCGGCGGCGAAAGTCGTCGCCACCATGGACGTCCCGGCAAGCCACCAGGGCACGTTGCGGCCGGAGAGAAAAAACTCATTGACGCTCGACCCGGCGCGCGATTTGTAATAGAAGCCGATGCCGATGTTGAAAGCGAAATAGAGGACCACGACCAGCCAGTCGAGCGATGTGAGTTGCACTAGGGGATCAGTATAATGCTTTCGCGTCCGGTTGCCGATCAAGCCAGTAACCAGATGTCCGCCGGCATTGTCACCCCTTCCCTAACTTCCGCCCCCGTCGCGATGGAAAGAAAGTTTCGACGCGCGCTGTGGATCGCCTCTGCGCTGGCGGCGCTCGCGATTCTGGGCTGCTGTTTCACCATGCTGCGGTCGCAGAATGAACTGACGCCGGCCGAATCGGTGGTGGCGCTGCATTCGACGATGCTGGCGCACGATGGAACGCTGTACTACGATCTGAACCGTTATCCGTACACGGTGTGCGCGTACATGCCGGTCTTCTATCTGCTCGAAGCGGCCATGGTCCGGGCGAAAATTCCCGCGTCCATGGCGGGCCGGCTGGTGAGCTTCCTATCGCTGCTCGGGTTGATCTCGATGTGCTGGCGTCTGGTGTTGCTCTACACCGGCGACCGGCTCGCGGCGTGGGTCGCGGCGGTTCTGGCGGCGTCCAGTTCTCTGCTCATGTTTTGGGGAACCACAGGACAGGTGGACACGCTGGCGGTGCTGCTCGCGGTGACCGCGTTCTACCAGTATTCGCGCTTCCACCTGCGGGGAGAATCGACGCTGTTACTGGCGGGATTGTTCGCCGGCCTCGCGATCTTCACCAAACAGACCATGGTGGCCGTGCCGGCCGCGATCGTCGTTTCGCTGTTTATTCGCGACAAGAAAAAGGCGCTGCTGTTTGCGGTTTTATTTCTGGCGGCCGCCGGGGGATTGGTGCTGGCCATCGATCGTGCTCTGGGCGGACGGTTTCTGGCGGACACGGTCGTTGCCAACATGAATCCCATGGACGCCGCCAAGTTTCTGTTGCAGCTCCGGTATTTTGGTTCGGTTTCAGGATGCCTGGTGCTGGTTACCGCGGTGGCCGTGGGGCGCATCGTGCGGGGGCGCGGTCTTCCCGTGGTGATCTATCTGGGATTCGCGGCCATCATGTTCCTGTTGACGGCCCCGAAAATCGCCTCCGATACCAATTACCAGATCGAAACCACGGTTCTGCTGGCCAGCTGCGCAGCCATCGGTTTGCATGAGCTGAACTTTTTTTCGCTGGTCTTCCGCGGGAGCAATAATTGGGTCACCTTGTTAATGCTGCCTTTGGCGGTCCATGCCGCGGTCGGGGACCGGGTGGCCGTGAACCTCGTGATTGCGCGCTGGGCCACCGAAGATCTCTTCCGCGAGCAAATCCGCCAGCTTCGGCCTTATGTCGATCCGACGGCCGGTCGAGTGATTTCGACCGATTTCAACGCCATGGTCCGGTTGCGGGGCAAAATGGAAGTGGAGCCGCTACCCCACGGCTGGCTGGTCTCGGACGGTCTAGTGAATCCTGAACCCGTTCGCAGGGATCTGGCAGCGGGTGCGTTCGCAACGGTGATTCTCGGCGACAATGTGTTCGAGTCGAACGCCCCTTCTTCGAATCTCGAGTTGGGAAGCCTCGCGCCCGTCGAAATCGAAGAAATCCGCAAGCACTATCGCCTGGTGGCGCATATCAAAGGTCCGTACATGGACGGCCTTTACGTGTATCAGCCCTAGTGGCGCAGGGCCATGCCCTTGCGATCGCTACAGCGGAATATTGCCGTGCTTCTTGCGCGGCGTCGTATCCACCTTTGTGGCCAGCAGACGCAGCGCGCTGATCACACGCGGACGCGTTTGACGCGGCTCGATCACGTCGTCCAAAAAGCCATGCTCCGCCGCCACAAAAGGATTCGCGAAACGCTCCTTGAATTCCTCGGTCTTGGCGAGGCGCACGGCGTCCGGATCCGGGGCTGCGGCAAGCTCGCGGCGGTAGACAATATTGACGGCCCCTTCCGGACCCATCACCGCGATCTCGGCCGTTGGCCAGGCGAGATTCACGTCCGTGCGCAGATGCTTCGAGCCCATCACGCAGTAGGCTCCGCCGTAGGCTTTGCGCGTGATGACGGTAATTTTCGGCACTGTGGCCTCGGCATAAGCGTACAGCAGCTTCGCGCCGTGGCGGATGATGCCGCCGAACTCCTGCGCGGTGCCGGGCAGGAAGCCGGGCACGTCTTCAAAAGTCAGAATCGGGATGTTGAACGCATCGCAGAAGCGCACGAAGCGGGCGCCTTTCGTGGAGGAATCGATATCCAGGCATCCGGCGAGAAATGCCGGTTGATTCGCCACGATGCCAACGGAGCGCCCATCCATGCGCGCGAATCCGATCACGATGTTGCGGGCCCAGTGTTCCTGCACTTCAAAAAAATCGCCATGATCGACCACCCGGTGGATCGCGTCCTTGATGTCGTAAGGTTGATTCGATTCGGCGGGCACCAGCGAATCGAGCTCGGCATCCTCCCGGTCTTCCGGATCGTCTGACGCGCTCCGCGGCCCGTCGTCGCGATTGTTCTGAGGCAAATACGACATCAGCGCGCGAATCATTTGCAGGCATTCGGTATCGTTGT
>JBEKOZ010000656.1:0-3379 GCA_049521275.1 Bryobacteraceae bacterium
TCGTGAAATCATACCTGCCGCGCGCGTCCGTCTGAAACGTCCGGTCCTCCCCGCTTACCAGATTCTGGAGCTTTCCGGACGCCTTTACAACCGCTCCAGAAGGATCTTTAATCTCAATCTGGATTCCACCGGATGGTTGCTGGGCTCGGAGTAACACAGTGGCTCCAACGAGCATGATTGAGAGAAAGATTGCCCCAGCTTTGAGAGGCGCTCGAAAAGAGTCCATATATGCAAATTCCTTTCGTGGAGCTCTTGTTCAAGGTTTTTTCAAATATCTATGCGTGGGCGCGACGTGGCGTACGCACTCTCGCGTGCCATGTCAAGAATCGTCTCGTACTCCGTTCCATCTGCGCGGGATTCAATTGCTCCCAGTCGCGGTCACTTCCCCCAGAAACCTGTGCAGAAACGTCTCCATCCGGCCCAGCGTGTACAGCCACCGGCTGTGCAGCAGCGACTCGTGCACATCGTCGGGAAAGACGATCAGTTCGTGATAGACATTGCGCTGGCGCAGCAGCTGCACCAGCCCGACCGTCTGCAGGAAGGATACATTGCGGTCGTCGTCGCCTTGAACCAGCAGCACGGGCGACTTCCAGCCATCGATGGCGCTGATCGCCGAGGACTTGTAAGAGACCGATTCCGGGTCGAGCGAGTTCCCCTCCAAATGCACGCCCGCAAGATCGACACCCGCCTTGAAGATATCCGAGTTGCGCGCGAGAGCCTCGGCCGTCAGCAAACCTCCATAGGACAATCCCCAAATCCCGATGCGGTTCGGATCCACATCGGGTCTGGTTTGCAGGTACTTTCCGCCGGCCAGAACATCTTTGTATTCGCTATTGCCCTGGGCCCCGCCATTGGCGGCCCGCTGGAACGACCGGCCGTAGCCCACGCCGAGACGGTAATTGATCGACATCACGATATAGCCCTGGTTTGCGAGCCATTGATTGATGCCGTAGGCCCAGTGATAAAACTGCATGTAGTGATAAGCGGGCATCATCTGACGCGGGGGCCCTCCGTGCACGAAGACGATCGCGGGCCGCCGCTCGCCCGCTTTCAAATCCTTCGGCAGGAACAGTTGATTGTGAATTTCGAGCCCGTCATCGGCTTTAGTGATCACGATCTCCGGCTTCACGTGCGCATCCTTCGGAAAGCCGGGCATGGACACGGGGAAGACGATCTTCTGCGGCCCTTCCGTTCCATGTTTCCAGACCCCGATCGATTGCGGCATGTTCCAATCCGCGCTCAGCGTCACGAGGTATTTGCCGGAAGCGAGCGGAGTGGGATACGTTTCCACACCTTCGCCCTCGGTGATCTGCATCGGCACGCCGCCGTTCACCGCTACGGCCCAGATATGCCGCCGCTCGATATCTTTGGCGTTGGTGCAGTAAAAGAACATCTTCTGGTCGGCGGTAAGCGCGATGGAAGTTTGATTTTCGATCAATCCGTCAGTGGTCGTCAGCAGGACAGGACGCGCCGCCGGATCCAGGAGATTCACAGAATAGTAGCGATCCCACTCATCCACCGGTGCTTCCTGTTTTGGCGGCTCTATCATTTTCGGCCCTCCCGTGACTGGCGCCGCTCCCCGGCCGGCTCCGCCTCTGCCGCCGCGTCCGCCTCTGCCGCCCGGACCAGGCACGACCAACTGAAAAATCAGTGTATCGCCGGCCAGACGCAGATTTCCGATGTTGGCGGCGATCTTATCGTTTTCCTGGTTGTGCCAGACCTCCTGCGCATCGCCAGTGGTTACATCGGCCTTGTAGAAGCCGATGGTGTAGCCTCCTTTGAATGTCGCTTTCATAATCCCCGGAGCGTCATTGACCGGAGTTTCCTCATTTGCGGGAACCGCCGCGCCTCGTCCGCCACCCCGCCCGCCCGCTGCCGCTGGAGTCTGCGGAGGCGCTGCGTAGTTCGCGCCGCTGCCCGCCCCTGTCTGGAGCGTCTGCTGCCCGAAAGGCAACCCGGGCTGCCGCATGAAGATCAGATGCTTGCTATCGGCCATCCACATGGGCGATGTGTCGAAGTCGACACCGGGCGTCATGTATTTCACCGACCGCGTGGCGACGTCGTACACCATGATGAAGCTGTGATCCACGCGAGTGCTGACCCAGGCAATCTTTTTTCCGTCGGGCGACCATTTCGGATCACTCTGCGCGCCCCATTCCGTGATGAAGGCCTTTTCGCCGCGATCGACCGCGGACACGGGCTTCGTGCGAGTGACCTTCGCGCGGAAAATCTGCCCATCCTTAATGAACAGAATCGAGCTGCCGTCGGGCGCTAATTCGGGATTGGCAGCGTCGGCGACCCTCCATGCGCCTCCACCGGCCGTGCGCGCCGCCCAGATGGCGTGTTCCGGCCCGTTGGGATCCGCCGTCGGATTCGGCGCCCAGCCCGAACGGTTCGGAGCCTCGCCGCGCAGGAACACCACCGTGCTGCCGTCGTCCGAGATGCGAATCCCGGACATCATGATGCCGTCGTCCTTCATGAAGTTGGTCAGGCGCACCGGCGCGAACTGGGGAGCCACGGCCGTGTAGGCATTCCTCTTGCCTTCGGCGTAATCCACCCAGGCGATCCGATCCACCTTCCGCGCCGCCACGACCTCTTGCGGCGATGCTGGACTCAAGAACTCCCGGTAGGAGGGAACGGTGGGCGGAGCGGCCGGCAGAAAAGCGGCTGCCAGAATCATGAGAATCGAAAGACGGGACAAGGTGCGCATACTGGCTCCAATGAGCGATTAGTTTAGCATGAGCGGTCCGCGAAGGCGGACTCATGGGCAGGATCACCTTACAGACCGCTCTTGTTCGCCCGCACCAGAGCCATGAACGCTTCCGTAATCGGACTGACTCGCGCCGGATACCATGCCATCACCAGCTCAACAAATGCGTCCTTCGACTTCAGCGGACAGGCCGCCAACCCGCTTCCGATCGTGTCGTGCAGCTCCGGCACGATGGCGATTCCCTCGCCTGCCTGCACCAGCATCAGGGCGCTGGATCGCGCCACCGGAAGCGCGGCGATCTGCGGCGAAAAACCGGCCTCCGAACACAGTAAGATGATTTTGTCGAATATCGCCGGAGCCGTCTCCCTCGCGCCCAGCACGAAGCGCTCAGAGGATAGGTTGCGAATATCCACCGGTCCCCTCGCCAGCCGGTGATTTTCCGGAAGCACCGCTATCAGGCGATGATTACCCAATGTTTCCGACCGCAACTGGCGGGCGAACGGCTCCGTCAAGCGCCTGGTGAATGCGACGTCGATGGAGCCGTCCAAAAGCGCCTGCGGCTGCGCCCCAGACCTCATTTCCGTCAAGGAGACCTGCACCTCCGGCCGGTCCGTGCGAAACCGATGGATCAGTTCGCCGAATCGCGCGCCCACGCCGGCGGCGAAAAAT
>JBEKOZ010000657.1:0-4156 GCA_049521275.1 Bryobacteraceae bacterium
GATCGACTGGTCCGGCACGCAGTCACCACGGAACCGCCATGCGTCAGCATGCGGACCGGGCGCCGCAGTCTCCGCTGTTAGAACGACCGGGACACTCCCCTAGTGGAACGTTTCAAAGAATCCCCAGGCTTTACGCCAGGGGTTACAACCCCGCCCGTAAGGGCGGGGATTAGTTCCGAACTACTGCTGCATCAACGGCACTTCGAAATACAAATACTCTTTCCCCGTCGATGCGTCCGAAATCCCCGTCAAATAGATCTTCGCCCCCGGCAAATATTCGGCCTGAAAATAGAAGAACCCGTAAACCTTCTCACCCAGCGGCACCAGCTTCGCGGTGAACGCGCGCCCTTCGATCTCCCAGGTATTCAGCGGACCCTTCTTCGCGCGCCTCGGAAACGGCAGCGGATTCGAACCCGGCACCGTCGGCGCCTTCCCCGACCCTCCGATGAAGGTCACGTCGGAGGCCGGCGTCGCCTCCACGTGCTTGCCGTCCGCCCTCAGATAATCGGCCTGCAAATCGAGGCGCAGCGCCTTGCCCGTGCCGTTTTCGATGATCACCAGCACCGGCAGAACCCCGTATTTGTTCGGGTTCACCTTGCCGAACGCGGTGTGCGCCTGTTCTTCGGTGATGAACGGAACGGCGGCCATGGTGATCTTCTCCGTGGTCTGGCTGCCCTTGTAGGACGACGCTGGGCCGGGCGCGAATCTGTCCTTGTCCTTGTCGTGGTCCTTGTCGTCTCCGGCCTGCGCCGCTATACTCAGAAGAACGATCACGCCCGAGAAAACCGCTACGCGTCTCATCTATTTCCTTTATCAGCTCCTGCAACTCGCCCTGACTCCGGCGGTGGCCCTGTATCTACTTTACCGGGGAATGCGCGACCGCCGATACTTCGCCGGTCTCGCCGAGCGCCTCGGATTCCTTCCCGCCGCCATTATTCGCACCCTGCGCGCCGCCCATCCCCGCGCGCGCATGTACGTCTCGACCACCACCCTTGCCGGGCGTGAGACCGCCGACCGGAAACTCGAAGGTCTGGCTGACGGCGTGTTTTTCGCGCCGCTCGATTACCGCTCCGTCGTCAGGCGCGTGCTGCGCCGCTTGCAGCCCTCCGCGGTCGTCGTGCTTGAAACCGAGATCTGGCCCAACCTGTATCGCGAATCGAAACGCGCCGGAGCGTCGCTGATCGTGGTGAACGGCCGCATCTCTGATCGTGCCTTGACGCGCTATCGCCGCTCGAATTGGTTCTTCCGCTATGTGCTGCGCTCGGCCGACGCGATTTTCGCGCAGAGTATCGAGGACAAGCGCCGCTTCGTCGCCGCCGGAGCCCGCCTCGATCAGGTGCAGGTGGTCGGGAATTTGAAGTACGATTTCACGCCGCCATCCGCCATCGCGCCCAGCATCCTCGAATTTCTTGATCGCTCCAAGCCCGAGAAAGTCTGGATCGCCGCCAGCACCATGCCTCCCGCCGATTCCACCGATGTCGATGAGGACGACGAAGTGCTGGCTGCTTTTGCGCAGATCGCGCCTCGGTATCCCCGGCTGCTGCTGATCATCGCGCCGCGCCGTCCGGAACGATTCGACGTGGTCGCCGAGAAGTTGAAGCGTGCAAAGATCAGCTTCGTGCGCCGGACTAATCCCGGGAAGTTGGAGTTGCCCGGGGTGCTGCTGGTCGATTCGATCGGTGACCTCGCGTCCCTGTTCGAGCGCGCCGACGTCGTGTTCATGGGCGGAACGCTCGCGCATCGCGGAGGCCATAATATTCTGGAGCCTGCTTACTTCGCCAAACCGGTCATCGTGGGCCCGCACATGGAAAATTTCGCGGCCATCGCCAAGGAGTTTCACGCCGCGAAAGCATTGGAGCAAATCGCCGATGCCGTTTCGCTAAGCGCAGCGGTGGTCCGCCTGTTAAACGACCCGGGCGACTTGGGAACTCGCGCCCGCGACCTCGCCATGTCGAAGCGCGGCGTGGTTCATCGCATCGCGGAGGAGGTTTGGAAAGCTTGCTCCGGCGGAGTTCCCGATCCGCCCCGCACTCTGCCCGCCCGCGTCTTTCTTACCCCTCTTTCGTGGTGTTGGGCCGCCGGCCATCGCTCGAACGTCGCGCGCCAGCTCGCCCAACGGCGAACTCTATCGACGCCGGTCGTCAGCATCGGCGGCCTCACCATGGGCGGCTCGGGAAAATCGCCGATGGTGGCGCACCTCGCGCATCGCCTGCGGGAACGCGGCCGCAACCCCGCCATCCTAACGCGCGGTTATCATCGAAAGTCGCACGACCAGATGGTCATCGTTCCGCAGGGAGAAAAGGCCTCCATCGAACTCACCGGCGACGAAGCGCAGCTTTACGTTCGCGCGGGCGACGCCCACGTCGGCATCGGCGCGGACCGTCACGATGCCGGCGTCCGCATGGAACAGACGGTCGCGCCCGATATTTTCCTTCTCGACGACGGATTTCAGACCATCCGCGTCGCGCGCACGCGTGACGTGGTGTTGATCGACGCGCTCGATCCCTTCGGCGGAGGAATGTTTCCCCTCGGCCGGCGCCGCGAATCGCGCGGAAGCCTGGAGCGTGCCTCGGCGATCGTCGTCACGCGAGTCGAGCCGGGGCAGGAGATCGCGGGATTGCGCCGCCTGCTGCGCAACTTCAACCGCGATGCGCCCATCTATACGGCGAGGGTCGCTCCGCGTTATTGGATCGACTATGAATCTCAGTCCATGCGCCCCGTCGCCGAAACGAACCCCGGGAAAGTCGCTGCGTTTTGCGGCCTCGGCAATCCACGCGCGTTCTGGCGTACGCTCGAGGAACTGGAAATCGACGTCCAATTCCGCTGGGAGTTCGGCGATCATCATCATTACAAGCCGGCAGAGTTGCAGCGCCTCGCCAGGCAGGCGGCGGACTGCGGCGCCGAGACCCTGGTCACCACCGAAAAGGACGTTATGAATTTTTGCGAGCAGGCGACCGCCATCATCGCGCCCCACAAATTGTTGTGGCTGAAAATTGGCATCGAAATCGACAATGAAGAGGAGTTTCTCCGGCACATCCTATGAAGACGGCGATCTTTGGAGGAACCTTCGATCCCATTCATCGCGCCCATTTGATCGTGGCGCGCGAGGCCGCCGATAGGTTTGCGCTCGATCGTGTTTTATTCATTCCCGCCGCGAATCCGCCCCACAAGGACGCTGGCGCCGGCTACGAAGATCGCTACAAAATGGTCGAACTAGCCTGCGCGGGCGAGCCTCGTTTCGTTCCCTCACGGCTCGAGGAAGGCCGCGGGAAAAACTATTCGATCCACACCATCGAACGCGTCAAAGCGCAGCCGGACTCAGGGCGGGTCTACTTTGTGATCGGCTCCGACGCCTTTGCCGACATCCGCTCCTGGTATCGCTGGGAAGACGTGGTGCGAAAAATCGACTTCATCGTAGTGTCGCGTCCGGGCCATGCCTTCTCGATTCCGCCAGGCGCGCGCGTCGATCGCCTGGAAACCGTGGCGCTGCCCGTCTCGTCGTCCGAAACACGCCAGGCGCTCGCGCGAGGAGAAACCCCCGAGGAACTCCCGCCCGCGGTAGCCGAGTATATTCGCGAGCACAAACTATATCGCTAAGATTTAATCCGCCCGCAGGGTCTCCACGGGATTGATCCGTGCCGCCCGGCTCGACGGAAAGAACGCCGCGGCCAGCGATGCCAGCGCTACGATCGCTGCGCCTGTCGCATAAGACACGACGTCGAACACGTTGATTACAGTCAGCAGATGGCGCAGCAGCAGCGCGCCTCCGAACGCGAACGACAGCCCCACCGCAACTCCCCAGATTGCGAACCGCAACGATTGAAACAGGACCAACCGGATCACGATCCCCGGCGTCGCGCCTAACGCGATGCGGATTCCAATCTCTTTCGTTCGCTGCCCCACCAGGTACGACAACACTCCGTACATCCCCGATAGCGTCAGCAGCAGCGCAAGTGCGCCCAGCATCGCCGAAATCCAGGATGCGGCCCAGAACGGATACATCTGCGTCAGAAACATTTCGTCCAGCGAGATCGCGATCGACGGCCGGTCCGGAACGGCCGCGGTCAGCGACGCTTCCAGATGTCGTGTGGCCGCCGCCGCATCGCCTTTTCCACGGATCAAAAACGTGCGAGGATGTTTCGCGCGCACGGAGGTC
>JBEKOZ010000658.1:0-3368 GCA_049521275.1 Bryobacteraceae bacterium
CTGAACCGCCATGCGTCAGCATGCGGACCGACACATGAGGTTGGTACTAAGGTTTCAAGGCGGTCACGTGTATATGCGGGGGGAGTTGGGCGTGGGCCAGGTCGAGATTGTCGGCGGCGATGGGGATTACGACGGTCAGCGCCGGAGGGCTGAATGCTAGGCGCAGAGTTTGTGCGGCGTACGACAGGGTGCGCGTCTCGTCCGCGAAGGAGCGCAGGAGCTGCGCCTGTTTGGGGTCGTCGCAGGTTATTTGCGCTGTGCGAATCACTTTCGATCCGGACGCGTAGCTGAGCACCCCGACCACGTGCGGATCTTTCACTCGATCATCCTCCGGCACTTCGAATCCCGCGTAGCGCATGATCAATTCATCGCGCTTCGAGGAAAACTTGACTAGCGGCACATAGGTATCGAACAGGTGCGCGCCGTTCGCCAGGTTGTATACCGACCACCATTCCACTTCCTCGAGACCGCGGGAGATGACGAACAGGTCGCCTTCGACAGTGCGGCTTTCGTTGCCTTCGACGGTCACGGCGTAGAGCGGCTTGGTATTGATATCGGTGCCGACTTTCCATGCTTCGACGGTGGTGGACGCTTCCATGCCGATATCGCCGATCACCTGTTTTGACTTAGTCGTGGTGCGGAGGATCAGACTGGCAGGGGTGAATTCATAATTGACGTTGGTGATCTCGATCGTCTTCTCGTCGCCCTTGACGGTGTAACGGTACGAAGAAACCGGCTGCGCGAGAAGCAAACCAGCGCCGAGGGCGAGGAGCGTAAGTAGTTTCATGCGTGACTCATTGTACTAAGATGGATCGCGTGACTGGATTCGTGGTGTTTCTTGCGGTGTGGTTCGCGCAGGCGCGGGGCGGGCAGGGGACGCGGGACTTTCTGGGGCTCGGGGCGCCTCCCGATCCGGTGGCGGCGGAGCGAGGCGAAAAATTGTTTGCGCCGAATTGCGCGTTTTGTCACGGGGCGAAGGCGAATGGCGGGGAAGGGCCGGACCTGGTCCGCTCGCCGTTGGTGCTGCACGATGAAAAAGCCGAGCTGATCGGGCCGGTGATTGCGCTGGGTCGTCCGGACAAAGGGATGCCTGCGTTCGCGGCGATGACAGAGGCGCAAATTTCCGATCTCGCGCAGTTTCTTCACATGCGCGTGGAACTGACGGCGAACCGGGGCTTATATAAGGTACAGAACGTCGTCGTTGGCGACGCGCGGGCGGGCGAGGCGTATTTCGGCGCTCATTGCAAGAGCTGCCATGCGAGCGACCTGGCGCACATTGCATCGAAGCTCGAGCCGGTGGAGTTGCAAGCGGTGTTCCTGTGGCCGGCGGCGGCGCGCGGGCGAACGCCCAAGCCGATCAAGGTCACGATCACGTTAGCGTCGGGGCAAGTAGTGACGGGGACTTTGAAGCGAATCGACGATTTCGATGTTTCGATTTATGACGCGGAGGGCGAGTATCATTCCTGGCCGAGGGACCGTGTGAAAGTCGATGTTCCGGACCCGCTGGTAAAGCATCGCGAGCTACTGGCGAAATACACGGACGACGATATGCACAATCTGTTGTCGTACCTGGTGACGCTGAAGTGAAGGTTTTCTTTTTCATTGCCGCCCTGGCGATGGCGCAGGATTGGCCGACTTACAACGGCGATTATTCGGGCCGCCGCTACAGTGGGCTTGCGCAAATTAACTCGTCGAACGTCGGGTCGCTGGCCCTGAAGTGGATGTACCGGGTGAACGTGGGGCCGCAGAGAGGGGTGGGCAACGCGCAGATTAAATCGACGCCGCTCGAAGTGAACGGGGTTTTGTATTTCACGATTCCGGATCACGTGTGGGCGGTCGACGCGCGCACCGGGGATGAGTTGTGGCACTACGCATGGAAGGATCAGGGCGGCCACCTGGTGGGCAATCGCGGCGTGGGGATGTATGGCAACTGGCTATATTTTCTGGCGCCCGACGGCTGGTTTATTTCTCTGAACGCGAAAGATGGCAAGGAGCGGTGGCGGAAAAAGGTCGCCGACGAGAAGCTGCAATACTTCACCACGATGGCTGCGATGGTGATCGGGAAGCATGTGATCATCGGCGTGGGCGGCGACGCGATGGATGTGCCCGGGTACCTGGAATCGCGCGATCCGGAAACGGGCGATTTGCAGTGGCACTGGAATTCGGAGCCGCGGCCAGGCGAGCCGGGATCGGAGACGTGGCCGACCAAAGAATCCATGATGCACGGCGGCGGCATGACCTGGCTACCGGGCACTTACGATCCGGAATTGAACCTGCTTTATTGGGGCACGGGCAATCCGAATCCGGTGTATGCGGGGCAGAGCCGCAAGGGCGACAACCTGTATACGTGCTCGATTGTCGCGCTGAATCCGGACACGGGGAAAATGGTCTGGCATTTTCAGGCGTCGCCGCACGACACGCACGATTGGGACAACGTCGAGACGCCGGTGTTGTTCGATGGGACGTTCAATGGCGAGCCGCGAAAGCTGCTGGCGCAGGCGGCGCGCAACGGGTACTTTTTCGTGCTCGACCGGACCAACGGGAAGAACCTGGTGTCGGCCGGATTTACGGGCGTGAACTGGTCGAAGGGCGTGGATCAGAAGGGACAGCCGGTTCCCGATGTGGCGAAAGAGCCGAAGGAGGCGGGATCGCTGATTAATATTCCGGGAGGCGGCGGCACCAATTGGCCTCCGCCGAGTTTCGATCCCGACACGGGGCTGTTCTACGTGAATGCGACCCGGGGATTCAGCGTGACCTATCTCACCGATACCGACGAAAAGCCGGAAGGGTATGGCGGGTCGACGCGCACTTTGATCTCGCAGCCGACGCTCGAGGCGATCGATTACAAGACCGGGAAAATTCGGTGGAGTCACGAGTATCCGAGCGCCGCGCAAGGCGGGTTGGGCGGGGCGGGAATTTTGACGACGGCGGGAAAGCTGCTGTTTACGGGCGATCCGGCGGGTAACCTGATCGCGTACGATCCGGCGACGGGAACAATTCTGTGGCATTTTCGGACCGGCTCCAATGTGAGCAATGGGCCGATGACGTACATGCTGGACGGCCGACAATATCTGATTGTCGGAGCCGGAGATACGCTGTTCGCGTTTGCGATAGTGAAGCAATGAGAATAATGGCTGTTCGGCGTGATGCGCTCAGGCGTCGACACGAGTGTCGACGCGGCACGCACGAGTGCGTGCGCCACAAGTTCGGCTCAAGGTATTCTGAAGAACGTGGCAAAACTTGTCTACGGATTGAACCAGTCCCTGGATGGCTACGTCGACCACATGAAGCTTGGGCCGCCTGTGCCCGCGGCCTTCCGTCACTTCATCGAGCTGGTGCGTGGCCTGACGGGCGTCATCTACGGTCGC
>JBEKOZ010000659.1:0-3367 GCA_049521275.1 Bryobacteraceae bacterium
CCGGCCTGGAAGGTCATCGACCAGGATTCGCAGGCGATTCTGTTCCGCCGCTGATTCATTCCGAAGGGCCGCGTCTTACCACTTCGACTTCGGGGACCGCTATGGTACGAAGTGAACCTCGAACCATAGCGGACTGTCCCCGAAGTTGACCCTTTGTTTTCAATCTGCGTTTATCCGCGTTCATCAGCGGCCAACTCTGTCTTTGACGATTCTCAAAAACGGACACTTGCACGCGACGCGAGTTCATCATTTCAGGTACTTGGCAACGGACCTTCGCTTGCATTGACATAGCTGGATGCTCACTCTCCTAAAGGACATGCGTTACTCTTTGCGCAGCTTGCGCAAAATGCCGGCGTTCAGCCTGGTGGCTTTGTTGGTCCTGGCACTCGGCATCGGGGCGAACACCGCGATTTTCAGTGTCGTCAATTCGGTGGTGCTTCGTCCGCTCCCTTACCCCGAGGCGGATCGCCTGGCGCTGATCTGGGAGACGGATTTGAAGGACGGGATCAAGCGCGAAGGGCCTTCCGGGCCAAATTTCCTCGACTGGCAGGAGCAGAGTCAATCCTTCGACGAAATGGCGCTGCTGGAGGTCGGCACGGGCACGCTGACCGGGGAAGGCGAGCCGGAGCAGGTCAGCGGTCTGCGGGTGACCACGAACTTTTTGACGATGCTTGGCGCTCGGACCGTTCTGGGCCGCACGTTCACCGCGGCCGAGGGCGCGGGCCAGGCGCGATTCCCGGTTGCCGTGCTCACCAATGGGTTTTGGATGCGCCGGTTCGCGTCGGACCCGCGCGTGATCGGGAAAGCCTTTTACATGAATAGCGAGCCGTATACCGTGATCGGCGTCCTGGCTCCGGATTTCTGGCAGTCGCTGCCCACCGACCTTTATGTGCCCTGGCCGGTCGCGCAGTTGCGAGCCAAGGGGCGCGGGGATCACGACTTCGGCGTGATCGCGCGGCTGAAACCGGGCGTCACTTTGGCGCAGGCGCAGGTCGAGTTGAGCACCATCGCCCGCCGCATCGACGCCCAAACGCCGCGCCTGGCGGGCTGGGACGTGACAGTGGTCGGGATGAAACAGGCTCTGTTCGAATACATCCGGCCGGCGATGTTGTTGCTGTTGGGCGCGGTGGGACTTCTGCTGCTGCTGGCCTGTGTGAACGTGGCGAGCCTGCTGCTCGCGCGGGTCACGGGGCGGCGCAAGGAGCTAGGGATTCGCGCGGCACTGGGCGCGCGGCGCGGCCGCCTGATCACACAAATCCTGAGTGAGAGCCTGCTGCTGAGCCTTCTGGGAGGCGTGCTCGGCGTTTTCTTCGCCGTCTGGGGGGTGGATCTGCTGAGCGCCGCTCTGCCCGCCACGCTTCCGATGGTCGATGCCGGAGCCGAGATCGTGCGTCCGGCGATCGGCGTCGACGCCCGCGCGCTGGCCTTCGCGCTGCTGATCTCCATCGGAGCCGCGCTGATTTTCGGCTTGATCCCCGCGCTGCGCGCCGCCGGAGCCGACGTAAACGACGCGTTGAAGACGGGCGGGCGTATGTCCTCCTCGTCGTCTTCATCATCGGCGGGAACGCGCGTGTGGAGCTTGTTCGTGGCCGGCGAGATCGCTCTGGCCAGCATGCTGCTGGTGGGCGCCGGACTGGCCATGAAGAGCTTCGTCAACCTGCAACACGTGAATCCGGGCATCCGTCCCGATCATGTGCTGACCTTTCGCATGCGCCTGCCCACGGACAATCTGTACAAGAACGATCGCGAGCAAGCCGAGTTCTATCGCCGCGTGCTGGACCTGGTGGAACGCATTCCCGGCATTCAATCCGCCGGGCTCTCGGACGTTCTCCCGCTGGGGCAGCAGAACGACCGCGAGTATTTCACCATCGAAAACCGGCCGCTGCTTCCCGGGCAGGAACTGGTCGCCGATTTCCGGCGCATCAGTCCGCAATATCTGAACACCATGGGAATCGCGCTGCTGAAGGGAAGGCTGCTCTCGGATCGCGACGATCGCGACGCGCCGCCCGTCATTTTAATTGACGAGACTTTGGCGCACCAATATTGGCCCAACGAAAATCCGCTCGGGCGGCGCATGCGTTTGTGGGGCCGGTATCGGGAAGTGGCCGGCATCGTGAGCCAGGTGCATCATTACGGCCTGGAAAAACAGCCGGAGCCGACCATCTACGCGCCCTATCAACAAATGACGGATAAGGCCATGGCGCTGGCCGTTCGCACTTCGATGGATACTCGGGCGGTGGTGAAAGCCGTGAAACAGGCGGTGTGGTCGGTCGACCGGGGCCAGCCGGTGTTCCAGATTCGCAGCATGGACGAATATATTTCCCTGGCCGAGACCGCGCCTCGCATTTCGACCATGTTACTCACCGTTTTCGCGAGCATCTCGATGCTCCTTGCCGCGCTGGGGATTTATGGCGTGGTTTCCTACGGCGTCGCCCAGAGGACCCGCGAATTCGGGCTCCGCATGGCGCTGGGCTCGACGCCCGGCCAGCTGAAATCGCTGGTGATGTGGAATGGCCTTGGGGCCGCTGTGTTCGGCCTGGCGGCGGGAATGGCCGGGGCCGCGGCGCTGGCGTCGGCTCTGCGCGCGCTGCTCTACGGCGTAGCGCCGCTCGACCCGGAGGTCCTGGCGGGAGTCGCCGCGCTGCTGCTGACAGTGGCGCTGATCGCCAACTACGTTCCAGCGCGGCGCGCGACGCGCATTGATCCGCTCGAAGCTCTATATCACGAGTAGCTCTTTACCACGAATAGCGCCGGTCGTGTTAACATTCAGATCGAAGGGACGATACGACGAGCTGACGTATGCACGACTCCCTACCTGACAGCGACGCAGTCTTGGCGCAGTTTAACCGCCTCATTCAGGAACTGCTTCGCGGTAATATGCATCGCAATACCTTCCGGCCCTGGGAGGTTGAATTGCTCCTGGATATCGAGAGCTGTAACTTGCGCGAGTCGTCCAAGCGGGAGACCCTGCGCCGGTACCAGAAGGCCGTTCAACGCCATATGGAGAAGGGGGCACGACTGCCTCTGAAATTGTCCGAGTATATGGATGCGGTGAAAGCCAAGCGGGCGGCGCAGGCTCCGGCCGAGGCTGCTTCTTAAACTGTTATCCTGAGCCTTATGGGCTGCGGTAGCGGTGCGATCAATCCTCGTTCGTCCGAGGAACAGAACAGAACCGGGCACAAGGTGTTCTGCGTCAAGTTCCAGCGGGAGATGCCGGGCCTGGACGAAGTTCCGTTCGACAATCCCGCGGGCCAGCGGATTTACGACAATGTTTCGTTCGCGGCATGGAAGCTGTGGCTGGAGCAGATGAAGATGATCATGAACGAGTACCGGCTGAACCTGGGCACCACCGAGGCGCAGGAGTTCA
>JBEKOZ010000660.1:0-3367 GCA_049521275.1 Bryobacteraceae bacterium
CATGCTTGCCCGCGCGGACCACCCACAGGGACATCTAAATCGGCCTCCCTTTTCGCGGCCAAAATGAGTGTAAATGAAATGCCCACGAGGAAGGTATCACATTATGCCCTCTCGCCTACAATTTCCAATTGCGGATCGGCGCTCTCTTGTGCTGTGTTTTGCTTTTGGCTTGCCCCTGACGGGAATCGCCGGGCGTCGCCACGAGTGGCGACGCGGCACGCCTGAGGGCGTGCGCCGCAAACACAAGGGGTTGGGTTTCGGCTTTTGGGATTTATTATCGGGTCAGACATCGGCTGAAGCCGATGCGGCAAGCTAAAGCTCGCGCCACATCTCAGGTTGTGAGGTTGTAGATCAGGCCGTAGGGGTCTCTTACGTAGCAGCGCGGGAAATCTGGTTCGTCTTTGACGATTTCGCAGCCTTGCTTCGTCAGGCGGGCTTTGGCTTCTTCCAGGTTGGCGACGGTCACTTCAAATACCGGGCCCAGCTTGGGGCCTCGCTCGATGAACAGGTTGATGCGCGGGCCGTGGAGGCTGATCATGTTGGGAGTTTCGCCGGTGATTTCGAAGCCTAGCTGGTTCACGTAGAAGGCGGCGGCTTGACCGGGGTCTTCCGATTGAATCAAGATATCTGAGCCGAAGTTGTTCGCCATGCTTTCCGATCTTACACTGTCGCGGCGTCTGGAGCGGGCTGAAGGGAACGCCTGCGTGCAGTTCGCGGAGGCTCGGCGGCGGCTGTTTCCGGAGAGCGGGTCGGAGTGGATGGAGTGTGCGGGGGCTTATGCGGTGTTCGACGGGGTCGAGTCGCCGGTGACGCAGACTTTCGGGCTGGGGATTTTCGAGGAGGTGAGCGCGGGGGCGCTGGAGGCGATCGAACGCTTTTTTATAGAGCGCGGGGCGCAGGTGGATCACGAGGTTTGTCCGCTGGCGGGGGTCGCCGCGCTGGAGTTGCTTTGTGCGCGGGGGTACAGGCCGATCGAGATCAGCAGTGTGCTGTACCGGGCGGTTGAACGGCCCACTTCTGAGGGGGCGGCGCATATCCGAGTGCGGGTGACGGGTCCGGACGAAGGAAAATTATGGGCCGATGTGAGCGCCAGGGGGTGGGGACACCAGTTTACGGACTTCGGTGCCATTTGCGCGGCGCGAGAGGACAGCCCTTGCTTTCTGGCTGAGATTGACGGCGAGCCGGGGGCGGCGGGGGCGCTGTCAATCCACGACGGAGTTGCGCTGTTCGCGGGCGGGGCTACGGTGCCCCAGATGCGGCGGCGCGGGTTGCAAGGGGCGCTGCTCGAGGCGCGGATGCGCTACGCGTTCGAGCAGGGGTGCGATCTGGCGATGATGGTGGCGGAGGCGGGCGGAGAGTCGCAGCGGAATGCGGAGCGCAAGGGGTTTCGGATCGCTTATACGCGGACGAAGTGGCGGTTGAAGAGGTAGCCGGGCGTCGCCACGAGTGGCGACGCGGCACGCCTGGGGCGTGCGCCACTAGCGCATTGGACATGAGTTCTAAGGGGGCGGATTTAAGGCTTCTTTGGGCCGCTCCATTCCAGGTAGGACTTCCATTCGGTTTGGCCGGACATGCGCATTTGGAATTTGCCGGATAGGACGCCGTCCTTCAGTTCATAAGAGAGGCGGAATTGGTCTGAGAGGAACACGGCAGTGGTGGGCGACGGAGTCGAGACGGCGTAGTGAATGACGTGGCCTTCATTGTCGAAATAGATCGCTTTGAGAGCCTCGCCGTCCGGGTAAATAAAGAGCAGGTCCGTGTGGCCGCAATTGAAGCCGGCCGGTCCGTTGCAACTTGCAGGGACGCTGTGGCGGGCGAGGATGTGGCCGGCCAGCTCTTTCGCGAACGTGTAGGTCCCTGATGACGTTGCTCCTAGTTCGGTCTTAGCCCCCCAGGATCCTTCTAGAAAGGCTAGCGGCTTCAGGGGCGAACTGTCCGGTTGCGCGCTGAGGCAGGCGATGCTGAGCAGCGATAAAGCGACTACTTGCGTCATTCCTTCAGATTAGTGGGAAAATCTGAGAAATGTCTTCATCCTTGCTCGAGGCGATTGGCAATACGCCGCTGGTGGAACTGCGCCGCGTGGCGCCTGGCGGGGGCGCGCGGGTTTTTGTCAAGCTCGAATACTATAATCCGACCGGCTCTTATAAGGACCGGATGGCGCGCTCGGTGATCGAGGGGGCGGAGCGGCGCGGGGTCTTGAAGCCGGGGATGCGGGTGGTGGAATACACGGGCGGAAGCACCGGATCTTCGCTCGCGATGGTCTGCGCGGTGAAAGGGTATCGCTTCACGCCGGTCTGCTCCGACGCGTTCGCGCGGGAGAAGCTGGATACGATGCGGGCGTTTGGCGCCGAGCCGATTATTGTCCTGAGCGAGGGCGGCAACATTACGCCGGACTTGTGGGTGCGCATGAAGGCCGAGATTACCAGGCAGGCGGCTGAGCCGGGCACGTTCTGGGCGGACCAGTTCAACAACGAGGACGTGATGGAGGGCTATGCGGGAATCGGGACGGAGGTGCTGGGCGAACTGGGTTCGGGGATCACGGCGTTTTGCGGCGCGGTGGGCACGGCGGGAATGATCGTCGGCGTGTCGCGCACGTTGAAGGCAGCCGGGTGCCGGGCCAGGATGATCGCGCTCGAGCCCGGCGGATCGCCTTTTTTGACCACGGGAGTGGGCGGGGCGCATCGGGTGGAAGGAACCGCGGCGGGTTTCTGGCCTCCCCTTCTGAAGGCCGGCGATTACGATGAGATCCGGGTGGTGGACGAGGGCGCGGCGCGCGCGATGGTCCGGCGATTGGCACGGGAAGAAGGGATTTTCGCGGGCACGTCCACGGGACTGAATGTGGAGGCGGCGATCGGGTTGGCGCGGGAGCTGGGGCCGCAAGATACCGTGGTCACGGTGGCGTGCGACAGCGGCATGAAGTATCTGGCGGGCGACCTCTATTTGTGAGGGTAGCGGCTATCGAGCGCCTGGTTGATGCGGAGGACGTTGACGCGGGGTTCGCCAAGGAATCCCAGGTCGCGGGATTCGGTGAGTTGGGCGACCAGGGCTCGGATGTCGTCCGGGCTGGCGCCGCGGGCCTGGGCTATGCGGTCGACTTGGGCGTTGGCGGATTCGGGGCTGAGGTGCGGGTCGAGGCCGCTGCCGCTCGAGGTGAGCAGATCGGCGGGGATGGTGCCCGAGAAGGTGGGATTGTCCTTGTGGAATTTATCGGCCGAGGCTTTGACGCGGTCGACCAGCTTCTGGCTGGTGGGGCCGAGGTTCGAGCCGGAAGACGCGGTCGCGTCGTAGCCGTTGCCGGCGGAGGATGGCCGCGGCTGGAAGTATTCGGGCTTCACGAAATTCTGGCCGATGAGCGTTGAGCCGACGA
>JBEKOZ010000661.1:0-3356 GCA_049521275.1 Bryobacteraceae bacterium
GCTGGCGGTGGTGGGGATGCCGAACGAGCCGTTCAAAGTATCGGCGGTGGCGATGGTATCGGGCGAGACGCGCATCGTGGCGTCGGCGGTGGGGACGCGCGAAGACCTGCGGGAGTTGTTCGAGCTGGTGGAGCGGTTTCCGATTCGCTGCCACGTGGAGACGCGGCCGCTGGAATCTCTGCCGGCGGTGTTTGAGGAGATGAAGCGTGGCGCGGTGCTGGGGCGAGTGGTGATTGTTTTATAACCGAATGTAGGTGACGATGGCGATCGCGGCCAGGTTGTTCGCGTCGTCGAAAATATCGATGCGGGAGACACACAGCGTTTTTCCCGCGCGCACCAGGTACGCTCTGGCGATCGCCTGTGCGCCGAAGATGGGGCGCAGGTAATTGACCTTCAGCTCGGTGGTGGTGCAGTTGATCGGCTGTCCGAAATGATGTTCAATGGCGTGCCATGCGGCTTCGTCGGCGATGGTGGCGGTAATGCCGCCATGGAGGACGCCCTGCGAATTCAGAAACTCCGGCGTGAGCGGGAAGTGAACCGTCACGCCGTCCGCGTGACGCTCCGCGACGTGCAACTTCAGATGATTTTCGAAGGGCATGGTTGATTAGGATCGACGCAGCCTTCACTTTACAATAGGTACGTGAACTTCGCTCCCGTCCCGGAACAACTGGCTTACCTGAGAAAAGGCTTTGCGGAAATCATCCGCGAAGAGGACCTGAAGGACCGTCTGGAAAAATCGCTTCAGACGGGAAAGCCTTTGCGCGTGAAGGCGGGCTTCGACCCTACGGCGCCCGATCTGCACCTGGGTCATACGGTGCTGCTGCGGAAAATGAAACATTTTCAGGACCTGGGACACACGGTGATTTTTTTGATCGGCGATATGACCGGGTTGATCGGGGATCCGACGGGGCGCAACATCACTCGTCCGCCGATGACGCGCGAGGACTTGAATCAGAACGCGGAAACGTACAAGTCGCAGGTGTTTAAGATTCTCGATCGGGACAAGACGGAGGTGAGGTTTAACAGCGAGTGGCTGGAGCCGCTGAAATACGAGGACATTGTCCGGCTGTGCGCGAAATATACGGTCGCGCGGATTTTGGAGGAAGACAAGTTCGCCAAGCGGATGAAGGAAAATGCTCCGATTTCGATGCATGAGCTGCTGTATCCGCTGGCGCAGGGCTACGATTCGGTGATGTTGAAATGCGACGTCGAACTGGGCGGCACGGATCAGAAATTCAATCTTCTGGTCGGGCGTGAATTGCAGCGCGACTTCGGGCAAGTCCCGCAGATCGTCGCGACGGTGCCGCTGCTTGAGGGCACGGACGGCGTGGAGAAGATGTCCAAGTCGAAGGGAAATTATATCGGTATTACGGAAGCTCCAAAGGTGATGTACCGAAAAATCATGGGCATCAGTGACAAGTTGATGTGGCGCTACTGGGAACTTCTTACGGATGCATCTTTGTCAGAGATTGCTTCGAAGAAATCACGGGAACCGATGGATGTGAAGCAGGAACTGGCGTCCATCATCGTCGAGGATTTTCATTCGGCTCAGGAGGCTCGGCAGGCCCGCGATGATTTTGATCGCGAGGTGCGGCAAGGCGGGGAACCGGCGGATATAGAGACGATGGAATACGGCGCGGCTGGTGAGATTCGCGTGCCGCAAATGCTCGCTGCACTGGGATTGGCGCCGACGCGCACGGAAGCCGAACGGCTGCTGAAAGCTGGTGCCGTAATGATCGACGCGGTGTACGTCGGCCATCATCTGTGGGCCGCGGCGGCGGGGACGCATACGATTCGCGCCGGGAAAAAGTGGAAGAAGATCACTGTGAAAGCGTGAAGATCACGTCGATGGGCGCGATCACTTCGACTGCTTGTCCGTTGAGCAGCGTCGGGCGGTAGATCCACTGGCGCACCGCGTCGAGTGCGGATTTCACGAGGAGCGGGTGGCCGCTGACGACCTGCAATTGCTGAATCGTGCCGTCTTTCGCGATCACGCCGATGAGTTGGACGGTGCCGGAGACTCGCGCCTGGCGGGCGAGCGGGGGATAGACGGGGATCACTTTCTTCAGGAGCTTCGCGTTTTGCACGTCGCCGCCGACCGGCAAAGGCTTCAGTGGTATTTTTACAGGCTCGGCGACGTGCGGCTTGGCTTGAGGCAAGGGCTCGATGAAGGGCTGGGTGGTCGACGACGGCAAACCGATGCCTCCTGGTACGCCGGAATCGGCCCTTCCCGCGAACACCGTGGGCGCTTCCACCACGTCGACAGTGCGAATCTCAGAGAGGTTCACGATGTGCCTTGGCGCGGTAAAGACCTTGGTTGACGCGGAGCGGGTGGGCGATGACGAAGCTGTTCTTTCGACGCGCGCGGGCGGCAGGGGTGGCGACGGGAGCGACAGCGAGATGAGCGGGCGGACGGCTGGCAGACGGTCGCCAAAGATTAACGGAATGGCGATGATGACGCCGACGGCGAAGGTCTGCGCAGTGAGTGATGCGGCCAGCGCCCCGGTTTTCCTGGGGACGTGATCGAGAAGAAGAGATTGCTCGAACATGCCCATGTAGACAACACGGGCGCAGGAAAGTTCCCGCCTATTTAATCGACCATGCGGCCGTCGCGCATGCGCACCATGCGGTGACCATAGGCCGCCGCTTCGGGATTATGCGTGATCATCAGGATGGTTTGGCCGAGGCGGTTGTTGAGATCGCGCAAAATGCCGAGCACGGCGGTGGAATTTTCCGTGTCGAGATTACCGGTGGGCTCATCCGCGAGCAGAATCGCGGGATGGTTGACGATCGAGCGGGCGATGGCGACTCGCTGCTGTTCGCCGCCGGAGAGAGCGCGCGGTTTGTGATGCATGCGCTCCCGGATTCCCAGCAGGTTCAGAATTTCTTCAAACCGCGGATCGTTCGCAACGTTGTTCCCGGCGATATCCCGGGCGATGGCAATGTTGTCGGCGGCGCTGAGCGTCGGCAGCAGATTGTATTTCTGAAACACAAAACCAACGGTGCTCTTGCGCAAATCCGTGCGTTCAGCGTCGGTCATCTTGAGAAGATCGCGGCCCGCGATTTCGACCGAACCTGAAGTGGGCGGCGTAAGGCCGCCTAGAATATTGAACAGCGTCGACTTGCCGGAGCCGCTGGGCCCTACCACGGAAAGAAACTCGCCTTTGGCAACCGAGAGGTTGACGCCGCGTAATGCGTGCACGTCGACGTCGCCGGTGTGGTAAGTTTTCGTGAGGTCGCGGAGCTCAATCATAGGAGAGCGCCTCAATCGCATCCTGTTTCGCGGCTTTGAAACCCGGAAGCAACGCGCCGATCAGCGATCCGGCGAGGGCGAGTCCCGCGGTTCTGGGCCACCA
>JBEKOZ010000662.1:0-3348 GCA_049521275.1 Bryobacteraceae bacterium
GCTCGCCTGGCTGAAGGCGCCGGCGCCGTCATGATGATCCCTATTCCGCGCGCCGGCATTTACGTTGGCGTGTCCGGCCTCGAAGCCGCCCGAGCCGTTCCAGGGATCGAGGACATCGCGATCAGCGCCAAACAAGGTCAGGCGATGATTCCCCTTCCCGAAGGCGCCAGCTACCTCGGCTTCATCTTCGCGCGCGCGGATTCTCCCGAACGCGCGGTCGCCGCCCTGCGCGAGGCTCTCTCCCTTTTAGAATTCGACTTTGCTCACATCCTGCCCGTCGTAAAATGAAAAGCATGCCGACTTACAACTGGGATGCCGTCGAGAAAGAGCGGATGAATCCTTTTCTGGTGCGCCAGGTGATTCATGGCGACCATATGACCATCGCGCGCCTGGAATTGAAGAAGGGCGCTTCCGTTCCGCAACACAGCCATCATAATGAACAGGTTTCGATGGTGCAGTCGGGCCGCATCCTGTTCAATCTAGATGGCGTCGAATCCACGCTGGGCGCGGGCGAAACCATGCGCATTCCTCCCAACGTCCCGCACTTTGTCGAAGTCACTGAAGACTGCGTGGTTTTCGATCTGTTCTCGCCTCGCCGGGAGGATTGGATTCGCGGCGACGACGCGTATCTGCGCAAATGAACCATCTGCGCTACATTCTCGAAGAGGATCCGGAGAAAGGACGGCTCGACCGCGCCGCCTTCGAACTGGCCTCCATTCATTTCCCCGGCCTCGATCCCGAGCCATATTTGCACCAGTTGAACGACCTCGCGTCGCAGCTGGGCGATCGCCTGCGGAATTTCAACGACGGCCGCGATTTCGTCGAGACGGCGCAGAAGTTCCTGTTTGAAGAGCTCGGTTTTCACGGCAACGATACCGACTTTTTCGATCCCCTCAACAGTTGCCTGAACCAGGTGCTGGCGCGGCGCACCGGCATCGCCATCACGCTGTCGCTCCTTTATATGGAAGTCGGCCGGCGCCTTCATATGCCGCTTTTTGGCATCGGGTTGCCGCGCCATTTTGTGGTCCAGTATGACGACGGGAATTACAACACCTATATCGATCCCTACGGCGGCCGCCCCATCACCGCGCGGGATTGTTTCGCGCTGGCGCAGACGCAGGTGTTCGATCCCTCGATCCTCGCGCGGGTGACCAAGAAGCAAATGGTGATGCGCATGCTTCACAACCTGCGCCACGTCTATCTGCGCAGCAACGATTTTGAGCGCGCCGTCACCACGCTCGATTGGCTGATCGTCGGCTACCCCGAAGCGGCCGCATACAAAAGCCGCGGCGCTCTTCTGCTGGAACTGAAGCGTTACCAGGCGGCGCGCCGCGATCTGGAAAAATACCTGGAACTGGAGCCCGACGCCTCCGACCGCGCGGCTATAGAGCAAAGCCTCGCAAAGATCCATCAATCCCTGGCAAGCCTGAATTAGCGTCGATTGCCGCGCCGGGGTCCGCATGCTTACCAGGCTGTGGAAAAAGTCGGCCTCATGGGTGCGGCTCTGTGGCGCATTTGTCCGCATGCTTACGCATGGCGGTTCAGCGGATCGAAAGTAGTGTCGTAAACCGCTCCCTGCGGTCACGGCTCGGAAGAGGCGCATGTATGAAAGCATGGGGAGTTGGTCAGGCGGAGTAGGCTTCGAGAGCCAGGCGTTCGCGGTTGCGGGCGCGCTTTGCGGCGTCGATTTGGGGTTGTGAAAAAACGAAGCCATCCGAGGATGGGTCGTAGGTTTCTCCTGTCGATTCAACCATTTCCATGATGTCGAGCAGGCCGTACAAGTCGTGTTTTTCCTTGGCCAGGCGGATTTCCTGGAGGGCGCGAAGCTGAGTTACGGTACGTTCGAACTGGCGCGAGAGACGCTGACTGTGCATGCTCAGGTTGGCCAGCGCTTTCGACTGGCTTTCCAGTGCCGCGGCGATGGACAGGGCTCCGGCGATGGGGTCGCATTCCTGGGTGATGCCGAGGATGAGGAGATTGCTTTCAAGAGCCGCGACGCGGTTGAGGCGCCAGGACGCATCGGCCAGGGCTTGGACCAGGTTCGATTCGGTTGCGCCTTGGGGATTGTATTCCTCGGTGAAAGATTTGAGATGGAGTTGGTACGCCTGAAGATCTTCGGTCGGCATGACCACGATCTGGCCAGTGAGTCCGTGGCGGAGAGCGTTCAAGGAAGATTTCTGTTTGCCGGCCTCGGTTTTGGGTCCGGTAGAGTGCTGCGCGTTGGCGCGGTTGATTTCGACTCGATTTGGAGTAGACATGCTTGTTTGTAGCATCGGGGAGTGCTGGGGCTCGGTGGGTGGAAACGGGAAGCGATTGAGAATGCAGGAGTTTTGGTGGGTGTGAACGGGGTTAACGCATGGGGTTAGTGAAACTGGAACCAGTTTAAATTGGCGATCCCGCCCTCCGCTCCGCCGCTCCTTAACACTACGAACAGGTTCCTCAGCCCGGTGGCCCCGGAAATGGGCGCCGTCACCGTGGTCCACGTCTCCCACCCCCCGGTGATCGGAAGAGTCGCAGTGCCGGCCAGCGCCCCGCTCACCGAATCCAGATGGAATTCCATCGTCCCGCCGCTGCCTGCGCTCGCCACGCGGACATTCACCGAGCTCACGCCGGCGCCGAAGTCGATGTTCCGATACTCGCCCCAACTGCCGTCCGCGGTGTACCCCATGTCGTAACCACCGTCGGTATCGGAAGTGGTTTCCGTTTCAAAGCCGGACATATCGTTGTAGCTCGATGCCTGGATCTGCTGCGAGACCGCGCTGACGGTATACCCTGGGCTCGCCGGGCGCCTGAGCGCCGACCGCACCTGCCCTCGCCCGCCAGGTAAAACAGACTCCGCGGTCCAAACGAACGTGGCGCCCGCCAGCGCCGGCAAGGTATACACAAAGGAGCGGCCGCGTGAGGTTACCTGGAACGTCTGGCTGGAGGCAGAATCGTTATAGGCGACCACCGCTTCCGTTCCGTTCCTGTTCACAAAGGCCGCGCTGACGATGCGCGGCGCGTTACTCGAATAAACGCGGAACGCCGCTGGAAGCACGAACTTGCTGAAGTGTCCCAGCGTATAGTAATCGATGTTGTAGCTCACCGCGCCGGTCGTCTGATTCACCGTGATCAGCGGCGTGCAATCCCCGCAGCCCCCCGGGATGAACGGCCCGCGATTCTGATCCAGCGCCATCCCCCATTTGACGTAAGAACTGCTCCAGTTCCTCATGGATTGGGTGATGGTCTCGAAATCCGTCCTCACCTCGTCGGCGATCCAGGTCCCGCCGGAGGCCTCCGTCACGTAGTTGTTGCGGTTCGGATACTGGTTGTGCAGCAGGCTCATCGCGCCCGGCGTGCCCGCGTACC
>JBEKOZ010000663.1:0-3340 GCA_049521275.1 Bryobacteraceae bacterium
GTGTGCTTTGAGTTCGAGCCTCCAGAGGCCATCCGAAGCGAAGTAGATCGTTCTACCGTCGGGGCCGAATACCGGTAGACCAAAACTCGGCACTCCAGAAGGCGCCGGGGCCGTTATCTCCGCGCCTACCAACGGAAACAATGTGAGCTTCAATCCACCATCCCCAGGGTGGATGTAAGCGGCGGTGAAAGGGATGGGGTCGGCGGCGAGTGCGCACGCAATCAACAGCGTCGCCGGGGCCAGACGGCAGAGGAGCCGCACGAGAAACCTCCGTCTGCTTTGGTCAAAGAAAATGAGCATCGATCATCGGTCCGGTGGATTCATGCGACGAGCCTGGGGGGTCAAGGCTGCGGGCGGCGAACTCAAGCACGGCTATGACTTGCTCTGGGGTGATGTGGAACCATTCCACGATTTCGTCGATGGTGGCTCCGGACTCCAGGTTCTCAAAGACAATGGAAACGGGCATCCGTGTTTCTCGAAAAACCCACGCGCCGCTCACTTTCCCTGGGATGCTTTCTACCGCCGGGCATTGGGACCAATCGAGAGCTGGCATTGTTCGAGCCTTCCTTTCTAAAGGATAACCCCACTTGTGCATTCTGAACAGGTGAATCCCATAAACGAACAGTGCGATGGCCGGTAGATAGCGGAAAGACGTGCTTTCCGCAACGGCCCGGGGATTGCCTTCATACTTCGCTACAATTTCTCCAGATGAATAGAGACGGAAGAGTACTCATCGCCGATGACCAGCCGGACGTGCTGGAAGCGCTGCGGCTGCTGCTCAAAGGTGAGGGGTTCGAGATCGAATCGGCGGCGTCGCCGATGGGGATTCTGGCGGCGCTCGAGACGCGCGACTTCGACGTGATCCTGATGGACCTGAATTATACGCGCGATACGACGTCGGGGCAGGAAGGGCTCGATACGCTGATGCGCATTCAGGCGATCGACGCGAATGTACCGATCGTGGTGATGACGGCGTGGGGCAGCGTGGAGCTGGCGGTGGAGGCGATGCGGCGCGGGGCGCGCGATTTTATCCAGAAGCCGTGGGACAACGCGCGGCTGATGACCATCGTGCGGACGCAGGTGGAGTTGTCGAACGCTCTGCGGCGCGGGCAAAGGCTGGAGGCGGAAAACCGGCTGCTGCGGACGGAGGGGCGGCCGGCGCTGATCGCGGAATCGACGACGATGCAGCCGGTGCTGCAATTGATTTCGCGCGTGGGTCCGTCGGATGCGAATGTGCTGATCACGGGAGAGCCGGGGACGGGCAAGGAAGTGGTGGCGCGGACGCTGCACGCGGTTTCGCTCCGCCATAACCGGCCGATGGTGACGGTGAACGCGGGCGGATTGGCCGAAGGGATTTTCGAAAGCGAGTTGTTCGGCCACGTGAAGGGCGCGTTTACCGACGCCAAGATGGACCGCGTGGGGCGGTTCGAACTGGCCGACGGAGGGACGCTGTTTCTGGACGAGATCGCGAATGTGCCGCTCAATCTGCAAGCCAAGCTGCTGCGCGTGCTCGAAATCGGGGAGATGGAGCGGGTAGGATCTTCGAAGACGCGGCGCGTGGACGCCAGAGTCATCTCGGCGACCAACGCGATCCTGCCGGAAGAGGTCGCGGCGGGACGGTTCCGGCAGGACCTGCTGTTCCGGCTGAATACGATCGAGATTCATCTGCCTCCGTTGCGCGAGAGGCGCGAGGATATTCCGGTGCTGGCGGCGCATTTTCTGGGGGTGCATGCGCGGCGGTATCGAAAAAATCTACAGGGGTTCGATGCGGCCGCGATGCAGGGGCTGCTCGAAAATCCGTGGCAGGGAAATGTGCGGGAGCTGAATCACGTGATTGAGCGCGCGGTGCTGATGGCTCAGGATACGCAGGTGCGGCAGGCGGATCTGGCGCTGCGGTCGGGCGCGCAGGGGGCGTTGCGCCTGGAAGACATGAGCCTCGAAGAAGTGGAAGCGTTCCTGATCAAGAAAGCGCTGGCGCGGTACAACGGCAACGTGAGCCACGCGGCCAACGCACTGGGGCTGAGCCGAAGCGCGCTGTACCGGCGGCTGCAACGGTACGGGCTGTAAGTGGACTTATCCAAATTAAAACCCGTGCACGAACAGCGCATGCTGCTGCTGGCGCTGGCCGCTGGATTACCGGCGGTGATCACCGCGATGGTGATGCTGTGGGTGGGGAGCTACTCGACCAAGGTGCAGTGGACGCTGACGGTGGTGATTCTGGGCGGGTGGTGGGTGTGCGCGGCGGCCGTGCGGGACCGGGTGGCGTCGCCACTGCGCACGCTGGCGAATCTTCTGGAGGCGATGCGGGAGGGCGACTATTCGATCCGGGCGCGCGGCGCGAAGGGCGAAGACGCGCTGGGCGACGTGATGCAGCAGGTGAACGCGATGGCAACCACGCTGCGGGAGCAGCGGCTGGGAGCGCTTGAAGCGACGACGCTGCTGCGCAAGGTGATGGAAGAGATCGACGTGGCGATTTTCGCGTTCGACGGCGATCAGCATTTGCGGCTGGTGAATCGGGCGGGAGAGCGGCTGCTGGCGCAACCTTCGGAACGGATCATGAACGCGAGCGCGTCGGCACTGGAACTGGCGGAGTTTCTGGGCGGCGACGAAACGCAGAGCATTCAGCGAACGTTTCCGTCGGGCGCGGGGCGATATGCGATTCACCGGTCGATGTTTCGCGAAGGAGGGCTTCCGCATCAACTGCTGGTGGTGACGGACCTGACGCGGGCGCTGCGCGAGGAAGAATTGCAGGCGTGGCAGAGGCTGGTGCGCGTGCTTGGGCATGAGCTGAACAATTCCCTGGCGCCGATTAAATCGATCGCGGGGAGCCTGGAAACGCTGGTGAAACGGGACCCGCTGCCGAGCGACTGGCGCGAGGACACCAGCCGCGGGTTGTCGATCATCGCCACGCGCAGCGAGGGGTTGAGCCGGTTTATGGGAGCGTACGCCAGGCTGGCCAAGCTGCCGCGGCCGCAGTTGAGCGCCGTCGATGTCGGGGTGTGGATTCGCAATGTGGCGAGCCTCGAACAGCGGATTCACGCGGCACTGAAGCCGGGGCCGGAGTTTACGCTGCGCGGTGATCGGGATCAACTGGATCAACTGCTGATCAATTTGCTGCGCAACGCGGTGGATGCGTCGCTCGAAACAGGCGGCGGAGTGACCATCGAGTGGGCGCGGGTGGGCACGCAGCTGGAGGTGCTGATCGACGATGAAGGGCACGGGCTGTCGAACACGGCGAATTTGTTTGTGCCGTTTTTCACGACGAAGCCGGGAGGGTCGGGGATCGGACTGGTGCTGAGCCGGCAGATCGCGGAGGCGCATGGAGGGTCGCTCGATCTGA
>JBEKOZ010000664.1:0-3336 GCA_049521275.1 Bryobacteraceae bacterium
GGCTGTCCGACGGCGAGAAGCTCTGGTACACGAAGCCGGGCGAATGCGGCGACCGCAAGCCGTGCAGTCCGGCGCAGTCGGCTGCCGTGACCGCGATTCCCGGCGTGGTGTTCTCGGGATCGCTCGACGGCCATTTCCGCGCGTATGCGGCGAAGGACGGCAAGGTGATCTGGGACTTCGACACGTTCCGCGAATTCGAAACCGTGAACAAAGTGGCGGCGCGCGGCGGCGCCATGGATGGTCCCGGCGCGACGGTCGTCGATGGGATGGTGTACGTCAATTCCGGCTACGCGTTCACGGGCGGAGGTCCGGGGAATGTGCTGCTGGCGTTCTCGGTGGATGGCAAGTAAGCATCGCTAGTGGCCGTGGGCGGGCGCTCGACGGTTGACCTTCATGTCAGAATTGACATATAATGCCGATAGGGTCGCATAAGGATTTGGTGTGGATGGGAGACTCCCTCGACAAGTTGAGGGGTTTTCCTGATGAGGTGCGCCAAGAGATTGGATACGCGATCTACCTGGCGGAACATGGTGAATCAAGCCCATCTGTCAAGCATATGCAGGGCTTTAATGCGATAGAGATCGTAGTGAGCTACGACGGTGATGCATTTCGGGGGGTATACACCACCAAATTTCAGGACTGCATTTATGTTCTCCATTGCTTTCAGAAAAAATCCAAGACGGGCGCGAAAACACCTAAGCCCGACCTTGAACTCATAAGAAGGCGCCTCAAGGAAGCTCGTGAGAACCATAAGGCTTGGAAGAAAAATGACCAGCAAAATCAAGAGTAAACGCAGCAGTGGGAACGTCTTCGCGGACGTTGGCATTGCGAATCCCGAGCAGGCTCTTGCCAAGGCCGAACTGGCCCGGCAGATCAACAAGATGATACTGGAGCGTAAATTGTCCCAGCTGGAGGCGAGTGCGCTGCTCGGAATCGATCAACCGCGAGTTTCGGCTTTGGCAAATGGACGGCTGGCGGTATTCTCGCTTGAGAAGATGATGCAGTTTGCCGCCCGCCTTGGGAACGAGGTGGAGATTTCCATCAAGCCGTCCGAAGTCGGTGGGATCCGCGTTGCAATCCGCTCCATGTGAATTGAGCGCGCCGAAGGCTTTCCTCCTGCTAAGCTTGCATTTCTGGCATTATTTGCCGAAATGGAGCATTCATCGTGAAAGTAGTCGCTGGAGTCGACCTGGGCGGGACCGCTATCAATTATACGATCGTCAACGCCGCGGAGCAGTTCCTGATTGACGGACTCTGCGAACACCCCGCGCTCTCCATACAAGGGCCGGACGTTTGCCTCGCCCAGATCGAGGACGGTCTCGAAATCGCCGTCGAGAAAGCCGGCGTGGGATTGGACGACGTGGTCGCCGTCGGCCTGGATACGCCGGGTCCGGCAAGTGCCTCCGGTGTTTTGAGCGCACGCGGTTCCACCAATTTCGTCCATGCCGATTGGGCCGGATTCGATATCCGCGCGAATCTCGAAGCCCGTCTCGGCCGCCCCGTCAGCTACCTCAACGATGGCAATGCCGGAGCCCTGTGGGGACACTTCAGCATCTTCGGCGCCGGCAGTAAGGAGACTTCGATCTCGGCGATCATCGGCACCGGGCTCGGCGGCGGGGTCATTGTCGAGGGCAATGTGGTCAAGGGCAGAAGCGGGTTCGGAGGGGAACTCGGCCACGTTCTGATTCCTTACCAGAGCATCGCCGGCACCGAAGGCCTGGACCCGAAGTGCAACTGCGGGCGCACGGGCGACCTGGAATCGCTCTGCTCACTCACCGCGATCGCGCTGACGCTGCTGCCCTACTTTCTCGGGCGCTATCCGGACCACCAGCTCGCCGGGCTCGACCCGAACAAGGCGGCGAAGCTGGTGCGCGGGATGGCCGAGAAGGGAGATCCTTTGTGCCGCGAAATCTTCCGCGTGCAGGCTCACGCGCTCGGTTTGTTCTTCGACGAAATCGTCAACACCTTCGATCCCGATGCGTTGATCATCGGCGGAGGCGCTCTCGAAACCGGAGAGGAGTTTCAGCGCTGGTTCATCGCCGAAACCCGGCGCGGCATGCCGGGACAGCGCGTGGAACAAATCACGATTCCCATTCACGTGATGCCCAACGGCGATACCGCCGGGGCGCGCGGCGCGGCTATCGAAGCGCTCAGACACGGTTTATGATGATGGGATGGCGTGCAACCCTAAACTATTGACAGATATCCCTCTTTTCGCTCTGCTGGACGATGAGGAAATGGCCGTTCTGGCGGCCCAGGTCGAGTTGGTCACCTTCGCGGAACGTCAGCGAATCTATAAGATAGACGATCCGGGTGGACAGGCCTATGTGATGGTCAAGGGAAAGGTCCGGGTGACCACGGTCGATGCGGACCATCAGGAAGTGGTCGTCGCGGAACCTTCCAGGGGCGAGCTTTTCGGATTCGCTTCGATGCTCGACCAGACGGTGCATCAGACCAGCGCCATTGCCGTCGACGAATCGGTCTGCGTGGTGGTCGACCGCAAGCATATCGCCACTTTGCTGGAGCGTAAACCTCAAGCCGGCATGGACATGCTGGCTGCGCTCGGGCGCGAGATTCACTCTACGCAACAGCTGGTGCGGGTGCGGTCGTTCCGCAATCCGAATGAGGTGATCGAAGGCGAAATGACCCCCGGCGAGCGGCTCGCCGACGCTGTCGCGCGCTTTGGCGGCTCCTGGTCCTTCATTATTGCGTTCTCGGTGGTTTTGATCGTCTATAGCGCTATTAACGTGCTGCTGGGGAAGGCCGCATGGGACCCCTATCCGTTCATTCTGCTGAACTTGTTCCTATCGATGCTGGCCGCGGTGCAGGCTCCGGTGATCATGATGAGCCAGAACCGGCAGGACAGCCGGGACCGCCTGCGCGGCGAGATGGATTTCGAAGTCAACCGGCGGGCGGAAGCGGAGATTCAGGCGCTTTCAAGGAAGATGAACCTGCTTGGGGAAAAGATTATCGACCTTGAGGACCTGGTGCGCGACCGGATGGAGCCGTTCTAGAACAAATGCGGCGAAATCCCGGCGGCCAGCAACCTGCTCCAGAGTATTGCGCTTACAAAGGAGCGACTCATGAAAGACAGCACAAAAGACAAACTCGCGGGCGCCGGCCACGAACTCAAGGGCGCGTTGAAAGAGAAGGCGGGACAGCTCACGAACAACCCCAATCTTCAGGATGAAGGCACCGGCGAGAAGATCGGCGGCAAGATCCAGAAGAAGGTTGGCGACCTGGAAAAAGTGATCGAAAAGTAATTTTCTGCACGCCTGAGGCGCAAATATTGCCATGTCTTTTGCGATCTATTTGTTGGGCTACCTGGTGCTGATC
>JBEKOZ010000665.1:0-3324 GCA_049521275.1 Bryobacteraceae bacterium
CCGTTTTTTCCCACCACCGTGTCGATCTTGTAGTGGTTGGCGCCAATGTCGCGCTTGTCTTCACTCGAATTCGCGGTGCCCTTCGCCCATTCGTTTTGGAGATGCGTCAGATACCAGATGCCCGCCCGCTCGCCGGCCTCAATATTCACGAGCCCCGTTTCCTCCGGCGATTCGACCACCGGCAGCGCTCCCGATGGAACCATGAAAAACCGCAGATCGCTGAATCGTTTCCCATGCAGATAGGCTCGGAAGGACGCGCCCCGGCGTGGATTGTAAAGCTCGCCGAGCAGCTCCGCTTCGACATTGCCGATATCGCCAAAGGTCATGTCCCGGCGCAATTTATCGCGCAGACTCTTGAGCACTCCCGCCGCGCGCGGATCGAGCGGCATGGCCGAGGCTTGGCTCTTCACTTCTTCGTAGGTCCCGTCAGTGAAGAAAAACACCGCGGAATCGAAGCGCTCTTCCAGCTCGGGATTGCCCGTGACGAGGGTCATGTGGCGCGCCTCGATGGGAATCGCCGGCTTCAGCCGAAAAATGCCGTCCCCGGTGAAAACCGCGATCGCCGCCCGGTTTAGTGGTGTCTTAATGAAGGATAATTGACCATTTTTGAGCGTTATTGTCGCTGTATCGCGCCTTAATTCGACATTTTCCGTCCTTAATGCTTCCCCCGGTGCTCCCTCGCGCAGGGCCAGATAAGTCGGGTCCTGCCCGAATGCGCAAAGCGCGATCGGAGCCAGCAAAAACCGCATTAAGGCTTCTTTACAGGAGGCTTTTTATCGTCAACCGCGTCTCCGAAAGTGATCGAAGTATCGGCCTTAAACCGTTTGTAATCTTCGTATTTCACCGTTTGCTTCATGCGCACGTCGAGATCCTTGAAATGCAGCGTATCGTTGGCAATTGTATATGTCGGAAACCAGAATTTACCGTCGACTTGTTCGCGATATGTCTCGAATTTCGGAAATTGCTGACCTTTTTTATTCTCGACGCCGACACCCCGGCCGTAGCTCTTGACAATTTGCAGATCGCGATCGTCCACCCACACTTCGCCCTGGAAATAACGTTGTTTTCCTTCGTATTTTATTGGCTTTACCGCAAAAACATAACAGCCGATTTCGTCCACCTTCTGGCGCCCCAGGTAGCGAATCTGATACTTCGGCAACTGCTCCGTGGTCAGAACAAACGGCTGTACGCTCTTCAAATCTTCCATATCCTCTGGCGTCAGGATCAGTTGGTGCAGATTCGGAACGGGCGCCCGCACAACATGCTCGCTTCGTTTTCCGTCGGATGCAAAAATGATGTCGGAGACGTACTCCCATTTGCCTGTGGTGTTGCCGGAATCGTCAAGCTCCTGAATACGCACGGTTTGCCGGTAGATGTAATCCTCGCGGGCCTTGGCGAACTGGGCTTCGTGAGAAGCGAATTTCTGGATGATCTCGTCGATTTGGGCCTGATTCGGCTCGTCTGCGGCGCACAAGGCGCCCGCCGCTACCAGTGCAAGTCCTAAAATACGCATAAACAACTCCTTACTACTTGTCGAGCATTTGCTTCGCGATGGTCACGCGCTGCATGTTGCTGGTGCCTTCGTAAATCCGGCCGATCTTCGCATCGCGATACAGCTTTTCGACCGGATAATCCTTCGTAAACCCAACGCCGCCAAGCACTTCGACCGCGCGCGATGCCGTTCGCTCCGCCACTTGCGAGGCGAAATATTTGCACATCGCGGCTTCCGTGACGAAAGGCAGTCCCGCGTCGCGCAGCCGCGCGGCGTTGTAGACCATCAGGCGCGCCGCCTCGACCTCCACCGCCATTTCGGCCAGATCGAACTGCACGCCTTGAAATTCAGCGATCGTTTTCCCGAATTGTTTCCGTTGCTTGGCGTATTGAAGCGCGTGGCCGAGCGCGCCGTCAGCCAACCCCGTCATCTGCGCACCGATGCCGATGCGCCCTTCATTTAATGTTTCGATCGCGATTTTATAACCCTTGCCGATTTCGCCGATGACGTTCGCTTTCGGGACCCGGCAGTCGTCGAGAATCAGCTCACAGGTAGAAGACGCGCGAATCCCCAGCTTGTCTTCTTTCTTGCCGACCTGGAACCCGAAGAACTCGCGCTCGATCAGAAACGCGGTGATGCCTTTATATCCAGCCTCGGGGTTGAGATTGGCAAACAGCAGAAACAGCCCGGCTTCGGCGGCGTTGGTAATCCATAATTTGCGGCCGTTCAACTTATAATGGTCGCCCGCGTCCACTGCGCGGGTGGCCATCGCGAATGCATCGGAGCCCGAGCCCGCTTCAGACAGCGCATAGCTCGCCAGCGTGTCCTTGGTGAGGCGGGGCAGGTATTTGCGTTTTTGATCCTCAGTGGCCCAGCGCATGATCGCGTTGTTGAACAGAGTGTTCTGCACATCGACGATCACGGCGGCCGACGGGTCCACCTTGGCCAGTTCCTCGATCGCGAGAATCGACTGGAAAAAATATCCGCCCTGCCCGCCGTACTCCTCGGGAATGTCGATGCCCATCAGGCCGAGCTCGAAGCATTCGTGAATGATGTCCTTGCGAAACACGGCGGCCTCGTCCATCGCGCGAACGTGAGGCGCGATGCGCTCCCGCGCGAATTTGCGCACGGTGGATTGGAACATCCGTTCTTCTTCGCTCAGTTGCGTTAGCGGAGCGGGGGTAACGCGAGTTTCGGTGGCCTGCATTAATTCAATTGTAGAATGACTTGGAGAAGCTTATTAAATGACGGACTGGAAAAAGACCGCGGCGGCGCTCGATCCGCCGATCCCGGAAGCGGACGTGGAGAAACTGGTGCCCGTGATGGAAGCGCTCGAAGCGGCGTTTCGTCCGCTGCAACAGAAGCTTACTGCCGAGGACGACGTCTATGACAATTCTTGCATCGGCTGAGGCGCTGCGGGCGAAGAAAGTATCTTCGCTCGAACTGACGAACGACGCGCTCGAAAAAATCGCCCGTGACAATCAGCGGCTGAACGCGTTCATCACGGTCGACGCCGAGACCGCGCGCGCTCGCGCCTCCGCCATGGACGCGGAGCTGTCGCACGGGATCGACCGCGGCCCGCTGCACGGCATTCCGTTCGCGCACAAGGACCTGGTGTACACCAAAGGAATCCGCACCACGGGCGGCTCGCGAATTTTCGCCGGCTTCGTGCCGGATCACGATGCCGATATCGCGATTCATCTGAATAACGCAGGCGCGGTGCTGGTGGGCAAAACCAACCTGCACGAATTCGCCTATGGCATCACGTCGACCAATCCGCATTTCGGCGCGGTGCGCAATCCCTGGGACACCGAGCGCATTCCGGGCGGGTC
>JBEKOZ010000666.1:0-3321 GCA_049521275.1 Bryobacteraceae bacterium
GCGCATCTCGGTCAGCATGCTGTCGTCGCCGACCCAGCCATAGAAGCGGTTCAGTTGAAAATTGATGCTGACGTCGGGGTGCAAGTCGTAATAGCCGATCGGAAACGAGAGCGACGGGGAAGTAGACGGAGTGAATTTCGGTGCCGTCGTCTTGTTGATGACGGGGGGACTTGGATTCGTTTTCACTTCAGTCACGGGATTCATATCAGACTTTCTCCTTTTCTTCTTGAAACCGCGCGTCGATGCATGGCTGTCGTTTCCTAAGAGCACGAGAAGGGCCGATGACAGCTTGGCGGAATGCGCTGTCACCATTTGACGTTTCACGTCCCGCGCGTGCCGCAGATATGCGAGCGAAAACTCGGCGCAAGCGGATCACGGCAACAGAGTGCAATTATGCCCAAATGTGGTTTTGAGCGGCGGGGTTGAAAGGCGTCATTAGTTTAGAGAACATCCTCGACATCTGGCGTTTTTGTCGATGTCCGCATTTCAGGTGAAGGATAACACCAAGCGCCGGCTTCCTGGCATGCGGCCGGTGGGCCGAAGGCAATCCTCTGGTGAGAAGTTGGCAATCCTTCGAAGTGCGTCAGACTGAAGCATGAGGGTTCTGTCGGACTCCAGCACGCATCGCTTGGCTTGGTCAATGGTTTGGCCGAGCGCAGCACACGGGACATCGGGATACGGCAGCTCTACAAACGGCACCGAAGCATTCCGTCCTTGCTTGCGAGCATCCATCGTGCGAAAGAAGCACTGCACTCGGAACCTCTGTTGCAACAACAGCTGGGCTGTGCCTCTGCGAGGCTCATTTCGGGCTTTTATTTGCGTCGGCGGCCCAATCCTGGACCCACGGTGGGGGAAGCGCCCTCCACGGCGAAGAAAAGCCGCGTAGGCACAACGGAGCAATCCGCACCGGTCAGGCGACCAGGTGGACGTGCTGGAGTGGCAAATCGGCGGGAACGGTTCTTGAACCTCTTGGAGCGACATCCTTACTAAAAATATGCAATCTTTATGAATTCTTAATTGACACTGGATGGTTTCCAGATTATACTTGCCTCTAAAATTTAGCCAGCGGATCAGAGCGAGTTACTCCCCGTATTTGCCCCTGGCGAACAAATCCCAACGCGCCATGGGGCGCAGTGAAGTCTCACGTCCTGCCAGGGCACTCCTTGTGCTGCTCTGGGATGCTGCCCTTGTTAAAGCACAATCGGGCAGAGCCGTTCCCTTCAGCCGCTTATATTGATCGTCCAGACGCTTCGATTAAAAGGAGACAAAATGCCAGCTACAATGGTCCGCCCATTTGTCCCGGGATCTTTTTCCAGGCCCAGGATTGGTTGTTTCGTTGCGCTCTTTGCCGCGCTACTGCTTTCCGAGGCGCTGAGCGGCCAATCGACGGTCGGGACTGTGTTAGGCACAGTGAAGGAGGCGTCAGGAGGTGTCGTATCCAGCGCCAAGGTGACTTTGATCAACACGGGGACGAACTCGAAACACTCGACACTTACTAACGGCGCGGGTTCGTTCGAGTTCGTGAATGTGGAAGTCGGTACTTACAAACTGGAGATCGAAGCCCCTGGCTTCCAAAAATCCGAGTTTAATTCGTTCGACCTGGGTGGACGCGAGACCAAGCGACTGGATTCGCAGTTGCAGATCGCAACGCAAAGTACGATCGTCAACGTCGAAGCCTCAGGAGGAGCGACTGTGCAAACGGATACGTCGAGCATCGCGGAGACCAAAGGATCGCGCGAGTTAGTCGACCTGCCGGTAGCGATTACCACCCGCGCGACGGGTTCCACCAGCGCGATGTCGACGCTTACGGCACAACCGGGGGTTCAAACCGATGCGAATGGCAACATTTCGGTGGCCGGCGCTTTGCCGACGCAGCTTTCGATGAGCATTGACGGAATCAGCACCATGGGTCCGGGCGGTTTTGTCGGCCAGGGCGGCGCGTCCGCGATAGGTGAATTATTCCCGTCCTTCAACGCTATTGCCGAGATCCGCATTGGCGAGACGATCAACGCAGCGGAATTCGGTGGCGTCGCCGACATCACAACCATCTCCAAGTCGGGCTCTAATTCGGTGCACGGCGGCGTGTTTGAGAATTTCCAGAACAACGACCTGAACGCCGCCGACTTCTTCAGCAATACCGTTCCGGAGCTGAAGATGAACAACTTCGGCATTTACATGGGCGGTCCCGTGGTCCTGCCGAAGTACAACGGGCGCAACAAGACCTTTTTCTTTGGCAGCTTCGAGGCCCTGCGGTTGCCCAAATCGGTACAGCAAATCCAGAGCGATCCTACGGCTGCGATGCGCGCCGGCGATCTTTCCGCCTATTCGGATCCGATCGTGGGATATCCCAACAATCAGATTCCCCTCACCCAGATCAATCCCTACGCGACCGCGTCGTTTGGATTGTTTTACCCGCTGCCGAACTTCGGGCCGACAGGGGCCATTGCCAACAATTACCTGGGGAGCATCGCCATTCCGATCAACAGCAACCAGGGCGATATCCGTATCGATCAATATATCGGCAGCAAGCATCTGATCTTTGCCCGGTGGACCTATAAGAATAAGCGGGCGTCTCAGATTCAGACTTCCGGCTTTTCGAGTGGGCTTCCCGTCACCGCCTCCGAGGGAGCACAGTCCGTACCCGAAGTGGATGCGGCCCTGACGGTCGCCTGGAACTACACCATCAGCCCGACTGTCGTCAACGAAGTGCGCATCGGGAATAGCCAGAACGACATTGGAGAATCGGTGGGTGGCTCCGCACAGGGAAATGCTAACGCTTTGGGCCTGACCAACCTTCCCACGCCGCCTCCGGCCGGATATAACATCGTTCCGACCATCAACATCACCGGGTTTGCTCCCATATTTGGCTTTTCTCAGATCGCCAATCAGGGCACCAAGCAGGCCCTCGATACGCTTACCTGGACCGTGGGACGGCATACTCTGAAGTTTGGGGGTGATTGGCGCCGCTTGCACGCGTACGGCACCAGCGCCTTTTTCAACCTGTTACTGGGGCAGTATGATTTCAACGGCTCTGTAATGAGCGGGTTGCTCGGCCCTGGAGCGGGTACCCCGATGGCGTCCTACCTGCTGGGCTATCCGGATAACGCCACCATCGCCACCACGGTCGCGGCGAATGTGAACGCCTTCGCGTCGCATTATGCCACCTATGCCCAAGACGATTGGAAGATGACCAAAAACCTGACGCTCAATTATGGCCTGCGCTGGGAGTACCATCCCATGTTCCGCGACCAATACAACAACCTGGCGAATTTCCTCCCAGACTACACCAGCCTCCAGAATGGCGTAACGGTGAAAGGCGCC
>JBEKOZ010000667.1:0-3312 GCA_049521275.1 Bryobacteraceae bacterium
GCTGCGCCATAGCTTCGGGTCCTGCGCGGTTTCTGTTTCCATGATGCGCCGGACCTCTGAAATCGGGCATTCCGCGGCGAAGAATTTCCGCGCGTTCGATTGCAGGATCCGCTGAGATTCGCTGAGTCCGAATTGCATATTAGTAGCTCTTGGGCAGGCCGAGCACGAAGTGCCCGATAATGTTGCGCTGAATTTCCGACGTTCCCGCCTCAATCGTGTTGCCGCGCGAACGCAAATATCCGTAAGCCCACTGGCCTTCGTCGAAGGCGTCGGGCGATCCATGCGCGAGCTGCCCGTAAGGACCAAGAATCTCCATGGCCACCTGCTGGAAGCGCTGATTCAACTCACTCCAGAAGATTTTCTGGATCGAACCCTCCGGCCCGGGCACGCCCGTTTCGTTGATGCGCGAAAACGCGCGCAGTTGATTCAGGCGCATCACCTCGATTTCGGCGTAGCACTGCGCCAGTTTTTGCCGGATCACCGGATCTTCCGACGCCGGCTTGCCGCTGCGGTCGATCTGTTTGGCGATCTCCACCAGCCGGTTGAAATTCCTCCGGTAGTTCACTTGCAACGCCGCGCCGAACGTTCCGCGCTCGTGCATCAACGTGCCCATGGCGACGCCCCAGCCTTCGTTCACCTTGCCCACCACGTTTTCGACCGGCACCCGCACGTCGCGGAAAAATATCTCGCCGAACTCGCTTTCGCCGCTCATCTGCTTCAGCCCGCGAACCTCGACGCCGGGGCTGTGCATGTCCACCAGCAGCGCCGTCAGGCCCTTGTGCTTCGGCGCCGCGGGATCGGTGCGCACGATCAGCTCGCACCAATCCGCGGCCCACGCGTAGCTGGTCCAGCACTTCTGTCCGTTGACCACAAAATGATCGCCGTCCAGCACGCCGGTGGTCGAAAGCGCCGCCAGATCGCTGCCCGCGTTGGGTTCTGAAAAGCCCTGGCACCAGATCTCCTCGGCCGATAACATTTTTGCCAGATAGCGTTTTTTGTGTTCCGGCGCGCCGAACGCGATGATGGTGGGCCCGATCAGGCCCAGCGCGATTACGTTGGCCATGGGAGGAGCCTCCGCGCGCGCCATCTCTTCAATGAAAATAACCTGCTCCATCACCGCGGCGCCGCGTCCGCCGCAGTCCTTGGGCCAGGAAATTCCCGCCCAGCCGGCGTCGTAGAGTTTGCGCTGCCACGCGCGCAGATACTCGAACCGGCCCAGCATCGATTCTTCTTCGTCGCGCCGCTTCACCCAGTCCTTGGGAACATTTTCAGAGAACCATGTGCGCACTTCGTCACGGAACCGCAGCTCCTGCGGCGTTAGATTCAGATCCACTTGGATGCTCCTTATTAAGCTTTCTTCGCGCCCGGCAGGCCCATCTTATCGATTTCGTTGAAGTTCACGCGGCGCTCCTGATCGGCGCACAGATTCGAGAACATCACCGCGATCGAATCATGCAGCCCCACCTCGACGTCGGCGATGGGGCGCTTGCCGTCGTGGCAGCATTCGAGAAAACCTTCGAGCTCGTTATCGACGGGATTCTTGTCCTCTTCCGGCACCATCACGCCCTTGTTGTACAGCCAGCGGCGCGCAAATTTCAACTCGCGGTCGGCGAAACCTTCGTTGCCCGTCACCTGATCTTTGGGAAGGATAATCGGCAGCGCTTTGCCCGCGGCAACCGAGACCATCGTCGCTCCCGCTTTGTGTTCCTTCTCCTTCCCGGTGGACTGCGCGCTCTGCGGCTTCGGCGGTTCGGGAAACCACATGGCCGTCGCCGGATGCGTGTCGTCGCCGACGGTAATGTGGACGGACCCCTCGGTACCCATGATCAACTCGCCCATTTCCGTGCGCGTGCAGTCCAGCAGCGGCAAGTGGGAGGAGGTGCACAGGCCGCTCCAGATCGTCTTCTTGCCGCCCGGATACTTGAAGATTAGCTCCAGGTTGTCGAAAATGTCGCGGCCGTCGGGAATCGTGCTGTTGTCGCCGACGCCGACCACAAAATCCGGAGTCGCGCCCAGCATCCAGTCGGCGACATCGATCTGATGCGAAGCAAGCTCGGCCGCCGGTCCGCCTGAAAATTCGCGGAACAGGCGCCAGTTGCCCGGATTGCTTCGCCCGCCCGGCTTCATCGTCCAACTGGACGTGCGGCGAAAAACATCGTTGCGGTGCCATTGCGCGTAAACGTGTTTGACGTCGCCCAGCACGCCTTTCGTCACCATGTCATTCACGGCCTGATAAAACTTGCTGTAGCGCCGCTGCAGGCCGACCTGCATCACCTGTTTCGGACGCGCGGCCACCAGCGCGCGCAGCGCGTGCACCTCATCAGGCTTGAACACCAGGCTCTTTTCGCAGAACACGTGCTTGCCCGCTTCGAGCGCGTCCTTGGTAACGCGGAAGTGCTCGTAAAGAGGAACCGCGATCAGCACCGCGTCGATATTCCTGGCCGCCAGCAGTTCGCGATGGTCCTTGAATTTTTGCGGATTCGTTCCAATCACGCTGGCGCCCTTGTCGGCATGCTCCGGATCCAGATCGCAGACGGCGACGCAGCGCCCGCTATCGATTTTTGCCAGGTGCCCGAGCAGATACGTTCCCCGGCTGCCCGTGCCGATGAATCCGTACTGAACCTGGTCGTTGGCAGCTCTGACAGTTTCAATAAAAGGTCCAACAGCGGCAGCCATCTTCACGACGTCGCGGCGGGAAGGATTAGAATTCATAGGCGCTCCTAGAAAGGACGAGTTTATCACTTAGGGCGAGTGCCGCGAGTCGATTGCGTTATCGGCGTTCATCCGCGTTCATCGGCGGCCAATTCATTCTTTCACGCCTTCTGCCTCCGATACCTCCGCGCCCCCCGCGCCGACATCCTGCGCAGCGCCCACCCCGGCAGCGACTTCATGAACATCACGATCAACTTGTAGCGCCATCCCGGAATCACGAACAACTTCCCTTGGTCGAATCCGCGCAGCGATTCATTCACCACGAAATCCGCCGTCATCCATAGGCTTTGAGGAATCGGACTCCGGTCCATGCCCAGCGTGTCGTGAAATTCCGACAAAGTGAATCCCGGGCACAGCGCCTGGATCTTCACGTGGGATTTCTGCACCTGCAATTCCGCATACAATCCCGCGGTGAATGCGTTCATCCAGCCTTTGGTCGCGCAGTAGCTGACGCTTCCAGCCGTCTGTCCGAAGGCGGCAACCGACGAGACATTGATCACGCCGCCCTCTCCCACCGGAATCAGGTTCTGAAGCGCGGCATGCGTCAGATGCATCGTCGCGAGCACATGCACCCGATGCATCTGCAACTGGCCTTCAACG
>JBEKOZ010000668.1:0-3302 GCA_049521275.1 Bryobacteraceae bacterium
ACCGCGGAGCCGAGCCGACGCTCGAAGGCACTCTCACACCCGAGCTTTTAACCCGAGCGGTGAACGCGCTGCCCAAAGGCGCATACGTTCCGAAAGACGAAGGCCGCGGCCCTCCACCCCCGGTGCTCGACGCCGAAGCCTTTACCGGCATCAAGGACGGCGCTTACGCCGAGAAGGATGGCGCCATTGTAATCAGGAGCGGCAGCCGCTTCGAGCCGACGGGCCTCACCGGCTCTAGCGCCGCGCGCATACGCGGAATGCTCGCCGTGCGCGACGCCGTGCGGCTGGTGTTTCGGACCCAGCTTGAGGATGCGCCGGAGGAGAGCATCATAGAGGCGCGCAAGCTCTTAGGCAGCATCTACGATTCCTTCGTTTCGCGCTATGGCCCGCTCTCGTCGCGCGAGAATCTGCGGGCGTTTGCCGGCGATCCCGATCAGCCCCTCCTCCTCTCCCTTGAAAATTACGACGCCGAAGCCAAACGCGCGACCAAGACAGCGATCTTCGCGCGGCGCACGCTGGAGAAGTACACGCCGAAGGACCACGTCGATACCGCGGCGGAAGCGCTGGCGATTTCGCTTAACGAAACCGGCGCAATCAACTGGAAGCGCATGGAGGCGCTCACCGGGCGCAGTCCAAAGCAGATGCAGGGCGAGCTCGACAGCCTCATTTACCGCAATCCCGAGGGCGAATGGGAAACCGCCGACCGCTACTTAAGCGGCAATGTCCGGGCCAAGCTTGCGACGGCGGAAGCCGCGGCGGCCATCGACGCTTCGTACCGGCGCAACGCCGACGCGCTCAAGGCGGTGCAGCCGGCCGATCTGCTTCCCGGCGACATCAGCGCCAGGCTCGGCTCATCGTGGATACCGCCAGGCGACGTGAAGCGATTCATCGTGGAGTTGCTCGACATCCCCGAGCGCGCCGTCACCGTCAGCCACTCCGGCGCTATCGCCACCTGGACGCTCGGCATTGAAAGTTACGCGAAATCGGGCGTCAGCAACACCACGACGTACGGCACGCCTCGGGCGATTGCCACCGACCTGATTGAGGATGCCTTAAACGGCCGCACGCCGACGATTTACGACCAGATCGACAAGGATACCCGCGTCGTCAACCAGCAGGAAACCATTGCCGCCCGCGAAGCGCAGCAGAAGCTCAAGGACCGCTTTGCTGAGTGGATCTGGCAGGACGAGGAACGCGCGACCCGGCTTGCCCGCTACTACAACGACACGTTCAACAATCTGCGCCTGCGCACCTACGACGGCTCGCACCTGACCTTTCCCGGCATGAACCGCTCGATGCTGCGAAAGAGCGACCTCGACAAGCACCAGAAGGACGCGGTATGGCGCATCCTGCAAAACGACAACACGCTGCTTGCGCATTGCGTCGGTGCCGGAAAGACCGCCGTCATGACCGCCGCCGCGATGGAGATGAAGCGCTTGGGGCTGGCGAATAAGCCGATGATCGTCGTCCCCAACCACCTGGTGGAGCAATGGGGAGCGGCGTTCCTGGCGCTTTATCCCAACGCGCACATCTTCGTTGCCGGCAAGGACGCGTTCTCGGCGGGCAACCGCCAGAAAGCCATGGCGCGCATAGCGACCGGCAACTATGACGCGGTGATTGTCTCTCACAGCTCATTTGAAAAGCTGCCCGTTTCCGATGAGACGTTCGGGCGTTTTGTCGGCAAGCAGATCGAGCAGCTGGAAAACGCCGTCTACGAAGCCAAGGCCGAAAAAGGCGACAACCGCCGCATCGTCAAGGAACTGGAGAAGGCGAAGAAACGGCTTGAGACGAAGCTTAAAGAGCGCGCCGACCGCGAGCGCAAGGACGACGCGGTCACGTTCGAGCAGCTTGGCATCGATCGGCTGTTCGTCGATGAAGCGGATCTGTTCAAAAACCTCGGCTTCGTGAGCAAGATGAACCGCATTGCCGGACTCCCCAATACCGAGAGCAACCGGGCGCTCGACATGTTTATGAAGACCCGGTATCTCTCCGAGCGCGGAGGCGGCACCGTGTTCGCCACCGGCACGCCGGTAAGCAACACCATGGCCGAGATGTACACGCTGCAGCGTTACCTCGCGCCCCTAACGCTGGAAGCCGCGGGCGTGGAACACTTCGACGCCTGGGCGGCCAACTTCGGCGAGGCCGTCACCGCCCTGGAACTGGCCCCGGATGGCTCAGGCTACCGGATGCACACAAGGTTTGCGAAATTCGTCAACCTGCCGGAGCTGCTGTCCATGTTCCGCAGCTTTGCCGACGTACAGACCGCGGATATGCTGCATCTTCCCCGGCCCGAAATCGACGGCGGCAAGCCCCATATCACCGCGGCGCCCGCTTCCCCGGAACTCAAAGACTACGTCCAGACGCTGGTGACCCGCGCGCAGAAGCTCAAGACCTCGAAGATTGACCCTTCGGTGGACAACATGCTGAAGATCACCGGCGACGGCCGGAAGGCCGCGCTCGACATGCGCCTGGTCGATCCCTTCGCTGAGATTCACGGTGACACGAAGGTGAGCCGCGCCGTGGAAAACATTTACCGCACCTGGGACGAAGGACGCGACCGGCGATCAGCCCAGCTGGTGTTTTGCGACCTCTCGACACCGAACGCCGACCGGTTCAACGTCTATGACGACATCCGCGACAAGCTGATTGCCAAAGGCATGCCGCCCAAGGAAATCGCCTATATCCACGACGCAGACACCGACCTCCAGAAGAAGACGCTGTTTGATTCGGTGAACGCCGGGCGCATCCGCATCCTTCTCGGCTCCACCGAGAAAATGGGCGCAGGCACCAACGTGCAGAAGCGGCTCGTCGCCCTGCATCACCTCGACGCCCCGTGGCGGCCCCGCGACATCGAGCAGCGCGAGGGCAGGATACTGCGCCAGGGCAACGACAACGCATCGGTGCATATTCACCGCTACGTCACGGAAGGATCGTTCGACGCCTATATGTGGCAGACGCTGGAGACGAAAGCCCGGTTCATTAACCAGGTGATGAACGGCAGCGTCACCGTGCGCCAGGCGGAGGATCTCGAAGGCGGCGCGCTCACCTACGCCGAAATCAAGGCCATCGCGTCGGGCAACCCGGCAGTGATGGAGAAGGTCAAGGTCGATACCGAAATCCGCAAGCTCGACCAGCTCCGCGCTTCCCACATCAACCAGCAGTACAAAATCCGCTCGCAGATTCAGGGCCTGCCCGGCCACATCGAAAGCGGGAAAAAGTATCACGCAGCCGTCGCCGCCGACATCGCCGCACGCGACGCCCATGCGGACGGGGACTTCACCATGAAAGTCGGCAACCGCGAC
>JBEKOZ010000669.1:0-3279 GCA_049521275.1 Bryobacteraceae bacterium
CTCGACGCTGAATGCCGAACTTTACAACGGCATTACGCAGCAGTCCTATTTCATTTTGAATCCCACGTTTTATCCGGTGATTCCCGCGATCATCGAACTGACCAAATCGCCGCAGCAGTTGCAGGAGCTGTACGCGGGAATCGTCGCGCCGCGTTCTTATCAGGGAAGCATCGGCGTGGACCGGACCATCAACAAGTACGCCCGCATCTCCGCGCAGTACCTGACCAATCGCGGCGCGCACCTGACGCGGACGCTGAACATCAACACGCCGATCGACGGTGTGTATCCCTACGGCAATCCGACCTTGCTCGAGTTGACGGAATCGAACGGGTTCAGCCGGACGAATCAGTTCATCATGTCGCCGAGCGTGAACTATAAGAAATTTTTCCTGTTCGGATTCTACGCGTATTCGCATGGTAAGGACGACAATGAAGGCGCGCCGGCCGATCCGTACAATCTGAAAGCGGAGTGGGGCCCCTCGACCTTCGCCGACGTGCGCAACCGGGCGGTGATCGGGACCAACATCCCTCTGCCCTATCAGTTCAGCATCAGCCCGTTCCTGATCATGAGCAGCGGAACGCCCTACGACATCACCACCGGCATCGATTCGCTGGATGAAGGCGTCGCGGCGGAGCGGCCGTCGCTCGCGGCCAATGTTCCCGCGGCAAGCTGCACCGGCGCCGGCTTGCAGTATGAAGCCCACTACGGATGTTTCAACCTGAATCCGGCGCCCGGGACGGAGATCGAGCGGAACTCGGCGCGCGGTCCGGCGAATGAGACGCTGATGCTGCGCGTCTCGCGGACCTGGGCGTTCGGGAACAAAGAAACGGCGGCGGGTCCGCAGGGCATGGGTGGTCCGCCGATGGGGATGGGCGGCGGTCCGCCGCGTGGAGGCCCTCCTCCGGGTGGAGGCGGCGGCCCGATGATGTTCGGCGGAGGTGGCGTGGCGGGAAAGAAATACTCGATCACGGCAAGCGTACAGGCGTCGAATGCGTTGAATCATACGAATCTGGGGCCTCCGGTGGGGAACCTGTCGTCGCCCTACTTCGGCGAATCGGTGAGCCTGGCGTCAGGCTTCGGGCCCCCCGGCGGAGGGAGTGGAGGGACGCCGACGTATAACCGGAAGATTACTTTGCAGTTGCGGTTCACGTTTTAAACATGGGGTCGTGGTTCCTGGCGGTAAGATGGACTCATGACGATCGAACTCAGCCCGGAGCAGCAGCGCGTTGTCGATCTGGCGATTCAGTCCGGCGCGTACCGTAGCTCCGATGAAGTGATCGCCACGGCGCTTTCGATGCTTGCCGAGGATATCGAGGATGAGGCGATTGCGGAAGCGCGCGTGCACGAGCCGCGATCTACGTTAGCCGAGGTGGAAGCGGAGTTGCGGGCGCTCGGCAAGTTGAAGTGACTGAGAGTTGATAGCTCCGCGCCGCTAAGCGAGGGTGCGACGCCATTCAGCGAGCCCTTTTATCAGGCAGCCGCTTAGCCAATCCCGAAATCTAGTCGAAGCTTCATTTGGGTTCTCTTCGAAGCTTATCCTGAATACGTCGTCGCACAGAGGAATCAGGCGCTCTTCGCCAGAGTAAAAGTATGCCGATGATACTAGCACCCCTCTGAAGGCAGCTCCGACGCCGTGCAATGAAACCACGATCCGGCTCACCACGCTCCCAGCGGAGAACTCAAGCTGGACCCCATGATGGTAGTCGTTGGTGTTCAGATCGTACTGCAATTTGGCGGCTATGATTGCGAGGTCCTTGTGCGGCGCCGTCGCGAGCACATTGACCTTGAACTGATAGCTCGAATCGACCGCGGTGACCTCGTTTTGGAACTGCTGCCGAAGAGTCTGAAGCTCACGGACCGCCAGATTCAACAGAACGTTCGCGGTGGCCTTCGCGCGAAGGTAATCTGAGGGGATGATTCTCCCAGTGTCCACCAGTAGGTCCCTGGTGACTCTGAACGCTTCTTCGATGGACTTGACTGGCTTTACGTCTGCGGCGCTCCCGATGGCCTTGGTGAGGGCTCGCTTCTCTACTTGCGCGAAGAAGTCGAACAGGCGAGAAATCTGGCCCTCGTCCGCCGCCTCCAAGGCTTCGATGTACCTTTCCTTTTGATCTCGACTCACCACTAGAGGAAGGAGTCCCGCCTTGATCAGAACCAGAGTTGCCAGTGCTCTCGCGACGCGCCCGTTGCCGTCTTGAAACGGGTGAATTTGGGTGAACGCGTGGTGCAACCAAGCGGCCTGAACGTAGGGAGGCGCGCGGCGTCCAGCGTGCTTGTGATGCAGTTCAATCAGCCTGTCCATTTCAGAAGCCACGTGCTCAGGGGGGCAATATTCATGCAGGCTTCCATCGGCGCGCAGCGGGCTATTGGGTTGCGTTTTGTAGACGCCGCGCTCGAGCTTGGTCTCGAAAGGTTGTCCAGACTGATCGAAGACAACGACCGTGTTTTGATAACGCAGCAGCGCGGAGTGCAGCTCTTTGACGTATGAGGTGCTCAAGTCTCTCTCGCCACGGACAAAGGCAAACAGGCCTTCAAGGACCTCTTCATGGGCACGGATCGTCCTGGCGACTAACTCCGGATCGCGATTAGTGGCGTCGTGTGGAATGTGGGCCGAATCGATTCCCCGTTCGATTAATATCTGCGTCACTCCACGTTCCAGGGTGTAGACGCCCTCTATGATCCCCGTCTCAATTGCCCACTCGCGGGCGAGCTGGGCGTTGAATTCCTTGATCCTCTCCGCGTCGGCGACCGCCCTCCTTTGCTCATCCCACATTTGGAGGAGCGATTCTAGCTCTCGGTCTCTAAGCGAGTCGGCGTCATCCGGGAGATCCGATATCTCCTTCCATTTGTAGCTTATGATAGGCACCGCGGGCGATCTCCCTCGAAGGTCTTATGATATCGCAGGGCTTCCGTCCCACATTCGCGCGAGCAGAATGAAACACACGACGCCGGCTGAAGCCGACGCGGCAAGCTGAAGCTCGCGCCACCATTCTATACTGGCGCTTATGGTTTGGTTACTCCTGCTGCTTGCTGCCGACCCGGCGGCTAAGACGGATGCGCTGATCGCCAAGTATCATGAGCTGGGATTGTTTAATGGATCGGCACTGGTGTCGGAAAATGGGCACGCGATTCTGCGCAAAGGGTATGGCGAGGCCAATATGGAATGGCACATTGCCAATACGCCGGATACGCGGTTCCGGCTGGGGTCGATTACCAAGCAGTTCACGGCGACCCTGGTGATGCAGCTGGTCGAGAAGGGGTTGATCGACCTGAATGCGC
>JBEKOZ010000670.1:0-3270 GCA_049521275.1 Bryobacteraceae bacterium
GTTCTTCACGGAGCCGATTTTGTGAAAAAGGCCGCGGTCGTCGGAGTAATTTTCTTGCTCGTCGTGATCGCGGCCATTTATTATTCCACCGCGACGCTCGCCGCGCACCGCGTCGAAGTCTGCATGGAATTCAACGGCCGCACGTCCTGCCGCACGGCTTCCGGATCGACGGAAGAGTTCGCCCTCCGCACCGCGACGACCAACGCCTGCGCCATCATCGCCTCCGGCGTCACCGATTCCATGGCGTGCGACCGCGCGGTGCCGAAAAAAGTCACCTGGCTGAAGTAGCTACTTCCAAACTCCCAACAACCTCCGCGTCAGCACGATCTCGCCCACCGTGTATGCGTTGTGATCCGCCGCAAGGATCACTTCGCGAAGAATCGTCTGCCCCTTGCCGTGCTTGATCTCCGCGAAGAGGTCCGTCGACTTCTTCTCCACCAGCTCGCACAGCGTTTTCCTGTCGGCCAGAAAATCCTTTACGCTCTTGTCCCACGCCTTCGCATTCGGCGGAGCCGGCGTCTTCGGCCAATAGCCCTTCGGAAACTTCGGCGACTTGTGCTTGGCGTCGATGCTGAACTTCAGAATGTCCCATTGCGCGATCCGCATATGCTCCACCAGCTCCCACAAAGAATGCGCCGCGCCCGCCGGCACCTTCCCGCGCGCCGCCGCCGGCACATCCTTCACCGCGTCTTCGAACGTAGCGTGCGCCCCGCCCTCCGTCAACAGGTAGAGCAGATGTTTGCGAAGCGATTTCAAGTGAGCCATAACTATTCCTCCGGCAAGTAACCCGCAATCGCGATTCCCGCGGCGTCCGCGCGAGCCAGAATTTCATCCCGGTCGATCAGCAGCGTACGCGTCGCATCGATCGCAAGAGCCGTAGTTCCAGTTTCTCTCATAACGTCGATGGTCTGGGGACCCGCCACCGGAACGTCGAACAGCATGTGCTTGCGCAGCCGCGAAGCCTTCACCAGGCGCAGCGGTTTTCCGTCCACCAGCGAAGCCGCTCGCCGCAGCATCGCATCCGTCCCCTCCATCGCCTCCACCGCCACGCACGCCCGCTCCGCAATCGCCACGCTCTGCCCCACGTCGAGCCCCGCGAGCGCGCTCGCCAGCCGCCTCCCATATTCGATATCGCGACTTTCCTCGCTCGTCAGCTTGCGCTTTGTCAACGTTCCTTCGGTAGCAAGCAGATCCTTCAGCAGCAGAGTCGAATCCACCAGCTCCACGCCCTCATCGTTCAACACCCGCGCAATCGCGCCGATCAGTCCTTCGGTGTTTTTCGTTTCGATATTCAGCAGCAGCTTCGCCAGGCGCCAATCCGGCACGATCGACGAAAAGATCTTGGCGTGCTTCACCTGCCCGCACATCATCAACTGCGTGATCCGCTCTTTGTGGCAGATGTCGATCAGCTTGCCCAGCGCGCCGAGCGAAATCCAATGGCAGCGCGCCGCGAGCCCTTCAATCTCCGGCGACGCTTCTTCCTTGATCCCGATCGCCACCACCTCGAGCCCCGCCTTCCGCGCCGCTTCGAGCGCAAGCACGGGAAAGCGTCCATTGCCGGCAATCAGCCCGTAGCGCATGTTATTTGATGAAGCCGCGCTCCGAGGTGCGGATGAATTCGAGCAGCTCTTCCACCTCGGGCGACGGAGAAACCTCGGCCGCGATCCGCTCGATCGCCTGCGTGGTGTTCAACCCGGAACGCGTCAGCAGCCGGAAGGCCTTGTGCAGCGCTTCGATCGATTCCGACGAAAAATCGCGCCGCTTCAAGCCAATCGAATTTTCGCCGAACACTCGCGCTTCGCGATCCGTCACCGTGTTTGAGAAGGGCAGCACATCGCGCGTGATCACGCTGTAGCCGCCGATGATCGCGTGCCGCCCGATGCGGCAGAACTGATGAATCCCAGTCGCCCCGCCGATCACCGCCCAATCTCCGATCGTCACGTGCCCGCCCACCACAGCCGCGTGCGAGAGCACCACGTGATTGCCCACCTGGGCGTCATGCGCGATGTGCACCTGCGACATCAGCAGATTGTCGTCGCCGATCGAAGTAACCATCCCTCCGGCTTCCGTGCCGCGGTGAATGTTGACGAACTCGCGAATTTGGTTGCGATTCCCGATGCGCGTGAAGCTGCGCTCGCCACGATATTTCAGGTCCTGCGGCGCAATGCCAACCGTGCAATAAGGATAGAAAATGTTGTCCTCGCCGGCGGTCAGCGGCCCTTCGAGAAAAACATGCGCCTTCAGTTTTGTTCCAGGGCCGATCTCAACATCCGCGCCGACAATTGAGTAAGGCCCGATCTCGGCCGACTCCGCCACGCGCGCGCTGGAGTGGACAATCGCGGTCGAATGAATATTCAGGCTCGGTCGGCCAGCTTGCACATCATCTCCGCCTCGGCGACCACCAGCCCGTTCACCGTGGCAACTCCATTCATCTTGGCGATGGTGGTTTTGCGCTTGATGACTTTCATTTCGATCCGCAGCTGATCGCCCGGAACCACCGGCCGCCGGAACTTCGCCTCATTCACCGCGGCCAGCAGCACCAGTTTGGTCTTGCGCTCCGGAATCGAGCTCAGCACCAGAATCCCCGCCACCTGCGCCATCGCTTCAATGATCAGCACGCCCGGCATCACCGGAATATCAGGGAAATGGCCGGCAAAAAAAGGCTCATTGATGGTGACGTTCTTGATCCCGACAACGCGCTCCTCCTCCAGTTCCTCGATGCGATCCACCAGCAGCATCGGGTAACGGTGAGGAAGGATGTCCCAGATCTGCTGGATATCCATGACCGGCATGCAATCCGCAAGTATAGCAGGGGCCGCATTTTAATCTGGCTTCAGCGAGCGTGGTACCTTGTGAAAAGTACTTTTAAGTAACAAGTATAAGACCCAATGAATGCCTCCACGACGAAAGCGAGCACCGTGGGCCCGCTACGCCGGACATCCCTGTTCGCCATGCTGATTGGGGCAGTGGGTTCGATCGGTTTTCTGTTCCACGCAAGTCACCGCACCCCCCGGCTGCTGCTGGCGCTTTTCGTGCTCTGGGTGCTTTCCCCGTTCGTGATTGGCGTACTGGCCGACGCGGTCTCGAGGCGTTGGTCGGTTCTTACCCGAGCGACTCTGTATGGCGTGATGCTGGTCGTCACGCTGGGCTCTTTGGCAATCTACCTGGACGATGCCTTGAGACCCCGCAAGGCTCAGGCCGCTTTCGTATTCGTTGCAGTCCCCCTGGCGTCATTGCTGCTGATTGGAATCGCCGTTCCCGCAGCCGCGC
>JBEKOZ010000671.1:0-3269 GCA_049521275.1 Bryobacteraceae bacterium
CGCTACACGCCGGAACTCGTCGAACGCATCACGGGCATTCCGAAGGACCAGTATTTGAAAGCCGTCGACATGTACACGTCGATCCGCAAAGACGGCGACATGAAGAAGGTCGGCACGATTATTTACGCGGTCGGCTGGACGCAGCACACCAACGGCACGCAAATCATCCGCACCGCCTGCATGATCCAGCTGCTTCTGGGAAATGTGGGCAGAGCCGGCGGCGGCGTAAACGCTCTGCGGGGCCATTCGAATATTCAGGGCGCGACGGACATGGCCGGGCTTTTCGATTCCTTACCCGGTTACCTGAAGGCGCCCGTTCCCGATGACGTTGATCTCGCCACGTACCTGAAGCGGATCACTCCGGCGGCGTCAAAACCCGGCCCGTGGGATTCGATGAATTATTACGCGAACACGCCAAAGTTCGCGATCTCGCTGCTGAAGGCCATGTACGGCGACGCGGCCACCAAACAAAACGACTTCGCCTTCAACTATTTGCCCAAGTACGGGCAGGACTGCTCCTGGACGCACATCTGGGAGGACATGTACAACGGCAAGGTCAAGGGCATGTTCGCGTTCGGGATGAACGGCGTGATGATCGGTCCCGATACGAATAAAAATATCAACGCGCTGAAGAAAGCCGACTGGCTGGTGGTGGGCGAAATTTACCAGGATGAGACCAGCGAGTTCTGGCGCGCGCCGGGAATCACCGCCGACGAACAAAAGACCATCAACACCACGGTGTATCGATTGCCGTGCGCGGGCTTCGCCGAAAAAGACGGCAGCATGACCAATTCCGCGCGGTGGGTCACCTGGAAATACGCCGCCGTGCCCCCGCCGGGTGATGCGAGGCTCGATCAAGACATCGTCGCCGAGATTTTCCTGCGCGTTCGCAGCCTTTACAAAAAGGACGGCGGAAAATTCCCCGATCCAATTTTGAATCTCAGCTGGGCTTATGCGGACGTCGCGCATCCTCCGCTTTCGCAAGTCGCGATGGAGCTGAACGGCAAGGCGCTCGAGGATCTGAAAGACGACAAGACCGGCCAGGTCGTCCTGAAGGCGGGCCAGCAGCTACCCGGCTTTGCGATGCTGAAGGACGACGGCACCACCATGTGCGGCAACTGGATTTACTCCGGCATGTGGACCGAAGCGGGAGCGCAGGTCCAGAAGCGCGGCACCGAGGATCCGTCCGGCATGGGCGTCTATCCGAATTGGGCGTGGTCGTGGCCGGCCAACCGCCGCGTCCTCTATAACCGCGCCTCTTGCAACGCGGACGGTAAGCCGTGGGACCCGGATCGAAAACAGGTCTGGTGGAATGAGGCGGCCGGAAAGTGGGTCGGCAACGACGTTCCGGATTTCAAGCCCGATTCGCATCCCAAGGATCACATGGGTCCGTTCATCATGAATCCCGAGGGCGTCGGAAGATTGTTTGCGCCCATCGGCGTGATCGCGGACGGACCGTTCCCCGAGCACTACGAGCCGATTGAGAGCCCGACGAAGAACCTGTTTCATCCCGAGCAGTCCACCAATCCGCTGGTGAAAAAGTTCAACTCGCCTTACGACAAGTTCGGCGCGCCGGAGGAGTACAGCATCGTCTGCACCACCTACCGGCTCACCGAGCACTATCACTACTGGACGAAAAACAATCCCATGAACGTGCAGCTGATTCCCGAGCCATTCATCGAAATTCCCGTCGAATTGGCGGAAGAAAAAGGAATTCGCGGGACGGACAAGATCAAAGTGATCAGCGCGCGCGGTACTTACATCGCAAAAGCGTTTGTGACGCGACGTCTGCGCCCGATGACCATCGACGGCAAGAAGGTCTATCAGATCGGCTTGCCCATCCATCAGGGCTTCCGCGGCATTATCGAAGACGAAGGGCGTGACGCGAAAACTCCGGCCAACCTGCTCACTCCGGCGGTGACCGATCCGAACGCGCACACGCCGGAATCCAAGGGCTTCCTTGTGAAGGTCGAAAAGGCGTAGGGTGCGACGATGAGCCAGGCTTCCACAGAAATCGTCAGAATCTCCGGCCGACCCGGAACCGCTGCCGGCGCCGGATTGAACCGCGATTATCAGGTGTGCAAGCTGGTGGATACCACCACGTGCATCGGCTGCAAAGCCTGCGAAGTCGCGTGCCTCGAGTGGAACGGCTACACCTTCAGCGAAACCACTTTCGACAATTCGTATCAGACCATGCCGGAGACGGCGTGGAATTACTGGAACCTGATCAAGTTCAACGAACACGAGCGCGAAGACGGCAGCATGATGCTGTTGATGCGCAAAGATCAGTGCATGCACTGCGAGGATCCCGGCTGCCTTGAAGCTTGCCCCGCGGACAGCGCCATCGTGCAATACGCCAACGGCATCGTCGATTTCCAGGAAGCGAATTGCATCGGCTGCGGCTACTGCATGACCGGCTGCCCTTTCAACATTCCGAAGTTTAGTCCCACGGCTCGCAAAGTTTTCAAATGCACGCTTTGCAACGATCGCGTTTCGGTCGGGCTTGAACCCGCTTGCATCAAGGCCTGCCCGACGGGCTGCCTGCATTTCGGCACCAAAAGTGAAATGAAAGACATGGCGGAGACGCGCGCCGAGCAACTGCGCAGCGTATCCGGATTTGCGGATGCCGGCGTTTACGATCCGGCGGGCGTCGGCGGCACGCACGTGATTTACGTGCTGCACGACGCGAAAAATCCCGAGTTGTACGGCGGCCTGCCCAAGGATCCGCACATTCCGTATTCCGTTTCCCTCTGGAAAAAACCGCTGAAGTGGCTGGGAAATCTCGCGATGATCGGCGGCCTGGTCGGTTTGGCGATTCACTACATGCGATACGGCCCCAAGAAGGAAGAGCCGATTCCGCCGGAAGAAGAGAGGCGCGTATGAGCACCAGCGCCGTTCCGCATTCGAATACGAGCATCGAGCGCAACGAAGATTTGATCCCACGCTATACGATGGCCGAGCGCATCAATCACTGGCTTGGCGCGGTGTCGTACACGTATTTGCTCATCACCGGCCTGGCGTTTTGGTCGCCGTATTTGTTTTGGATGGCCGCCGTGGTTGGTGGTGGTCCGATCGCGCGCGCGTGGCACCCGTGGTTTGGCCTGATCTTCACCGCATCGCTGTTCTGGACGTTCAAAGAATGGCATCGCGACATGCGAATTGACGACAGCGATCGCGCCTGGGCCAAGGCGATGCCGGACTACATCCAGAATCAGGACGACAAACTGCCGCCCGTCGGGCGTTTCAACTTCGGGCAGAAACTTTTCTTC
>JBEKOZ010000672.1:0-3262 GCA_049521275.1 Bryobacteraceae bacterium
GAAACAGCAGGCGCGTCGGAATCTGCCGCCGTATTTTCTTGTATAAGGTCGGCAGCCGCTCGAGAGCGCGCCCTTCGCGAATGTCCACCACCAGCGCGGCCCGCCGCACATTCGGCGCATCCTTGGTAAGTTCCGCGAACTTCGGAATCAGCTCGATCGGCAGATTGTCGACCGAATAATATCCCAGATCCTCGAACGCCTTCAGTACCGTCCCTTTTCCCGACCCGCTCAAACCCGTGATAATCACCAGTTCAGTCTGCGCGGCGTCCCCAGGCTTCCGCATACTTCGAGTTTAAGACTCGATCAGGTCGAAATGTCCGTCCCGCCGCCGCACCAGCACCGAAACGCATCCCTTGTCCGCGTCGCGATAAACCGTGTAATCGTCATCCTTGGTCATTTCGAGCAGCGCCTCTTCGAGCGTCATCGGCTTCCGCTGATCCAGATGATTCACCCGAAAAACCTTCTGCGCGACCTTCCCGCTCTCGCTCGTGGCCACCACTCCGATCAGCTCGCCCGCGCCGTTCTCGTTCGCGGAACCGGACCGCCGCGCCTTCGCCCGGTATTTCGCGCAGTTCTTCACCGCCTGTTTATCCAGCTTATCCAGCGCCCCGCTCAGCGCCGTGAACAAATCCGCGTCCGATGCGATCCCCACCAGCGGATGCCCGTAAAACTGCATGGTGATCTCGGCCTTATGCATGCGGTTTTCCGAGCTCACCACCACATGCGCCTCTTTTTCGCCGCGCTTTTCGACTAGCTTTGAAATTTTCGCGAACTTCGCGTCCAGCTTCTCTTGCAATTTTGGGGAAAATTCTTTCTTCATCCCCCGATAGCTGACATTCATGGGAAAAACCTCCGTCCTAACTACGAACCCGTCGCTGATGCGTCGACGGGATGCGCATATCTTCGCGATATTTTGCGACGGTACGGCGTGTCACTTGAATTCCCTCCCCTTGCAGACGTTCCGTGATGTGTTCGTCTGTAAGCGGGTGCGAAGGGTCCTCCTCTTCAATCATTTTTTTGACGCGGCGCTTCAGAATCAGCAGCGGCAATACGCCTCCGCTGGGCCCCTGCACCGCTTCCGAGAAGAAGTATCGTAGTTCGAAAACGCCCTGCGGCGTGTGCGCGTATTTGCTCGAAACCGCGCGGCTCACCGTCGACGGATGCACGCCGATCTCTTCCGCGATTTCCTTGATCATCATCGGCTTCAGGTAGTCGATGCCATGCTCCAGAAATTCCATCTGCCGCCGCACCACGCTCTGGCAGACCCGCATAATCGTCTGCTTGCGTTGCTCGATGTTTTTCATCAGCTGAATCGCGGAGGCGTAGCGTTCCTTCACATAGTTGCGAACGTCCTTGTTCGGCTCCTCGTTCCGGTCCAGCATCTTCCGGTACTGCGAGCTCAGCCGCAGCTGCGGAATATCGTCGTCGTTCACCGTGATCAGGTAATCGTCGCCGTCCTTCGATATATAGACGTCCGGTTCCACCACCCGCGCGTTCGCGCCCGAATAGCGCAGCCCTGGCCTCGGATCCAGGTGCCGGATCACGTCCACCGCGATCTGGATATGTTCCACCGGCCGGTGCAGCACCCGCGCCAGTTCTTTCAGTTGCCGCAGCTCCACCAGCTTCAGATGGTCGTGCACGATCTGCCACGCCACGCCGTTCCGCCCGTTGCGGCTCTCGATTTGAAGCAGCAGGCATTCCCGCACGTCCGCGCATCCCACGCCCGCCGGGTCCAGCGTATGCACCACCCGCAACGCCTCGGCCACGTCTTCCGGCTTGTGATTCTCTGACGCCGCAATCTCCTCGGGCGTCGCCATCAGGTAGCCGTTTTCGTTCAGATTGCCGATAATGCTTTCCGCCGCATCCCGCACTTCCTCGCTCAACGACACCAGCGCCAGCTGCGAACGCAAATGGTCGCTCAGCGTCACCGGCGACGAAAGAAAGGTTTCAAAGGACGGCTTTTCCGAATTCTCCGCCGCCGGACTCTTGTAGCCGGGGTCCAGATAATCGTCGAAGTAGCTGCCGAAGTCGATCTCGTCGAAGGGATCGGTGGATTTCGTTTCGACCGCATCCGGCGCGGTTAGAGTTTCCGCCGCCGCCGGTTCCGGATTGCCCAGATTCGCGGCTTCAAAGTCCGCCCGGTCGGACTCCACCGCCTCGAATTCAGCCGTGACGCTCGAATTCTCTAAAATGGCCTGGTCGGCCGGATCGGCCACCCGCTCTGCTTCGAGCAGCGGCCGCAGTTCATCCGCAGTCAATTCCTCAACGCCGTCCAGCGATTCTTCAAGAACCGGGTTCTGGGCGACCTCGGCCGAGATCATCTCTTTCAGCTCCAACCGGTTGAGTTGAAGCAGGCTGACCATTTGGACCAGCCCGGGCGTGAGTATTTGCTTCTGCTGGACCCGAACTTGCAGTCTGGGCGAAAGCGAACTCATCTGACCCTAGTGTACCACCCGATTTTCCTTCAGCCCGCGCCATCACGTTACAATTGATTTTGCATGCAGCTTTCCGAAATCTTCCTCGGCCTTGGTGAGGATACCTTCCAGCAGTTGATGCGCTCCATCTCCATGGGCCGCCTGCGCACCTACCAGCTTTTTGACCGCATCAAGACCCGCCTGCACCTCCATAAATTAAGTTCGGAGACCCTGCGCAAAGCCACCCCACGCCTCTGGGAGCGCCTTAAAGAGGAACACGACGAAGACTACGCCACGGACCTCGCGCAAGCTATTCTCGTATCCCATCTGGAGATGATTAAAGCCGTCCTTGACCATCTCGGCGTCCCCCATGAAGACGGCTTTTTCGCCAAGGACGCCGATGTCTCCGGCTATCTGAAGGAAGGCTGGCAACAGGACGCCTGGACCAAGTTTCAGGCCACCCATTCCCCCGCCGCCTTGCTATTCTATATCAATCATCTGGCCTGGGAAATCTCCAAGGCCGAGCAGGTTTTCACGCCAGTCGTGACACAACCCCTCCCGTAAGGGAGGGGATTTACATATGAAAGAACTCTTCGAAGCCATCCGCGCCGGCGACCAGGCCCGCGTCAAAGAAATAGTCGCGGCGGACCCGTCGCTAGCCGTCTTCGCCGCCGCCATCCAAGGCGATATCGAACAGCTAAAGAACCTGCCCACCACCGCCCTGTTCTCACCCGACGGCTGGACCCCTTTGCACCTGGCCGCCTTCTTCGGCCAAACCGAAGCCGCCCGCGTCCTGTTGGATCAAGGCGCCGAAGTCAACGCCCGCTCCACCAATCCCATGGAGAACA
>JBEKOZ010000673.1:0-5306 GCA_049521275.1 Bryobacteraceae bacterium
CAGATTCCTTGGATACTGCCGGAGAAAGCTCTCCTCCGCCGGCAGGCTGACGCTCTTGAGCAGAGGCTTCCAATCCGCTTTGCCCCGTTCATGCGCCCGCCAGGCTTCTTCTAATTGCGAGCCCAGCCTTACGTTGGGATTCAACGCCGCCAATGGACTCTGCGGCACCAGCGCGATCTCTTTCCCTCTAAGGTGCCTCATCTCGCGAGCATTCAGTTTCAGCAGATCCCGGCCCTGGAACACGATCTCTCCCGCGCATCGGCCACCCTTCCCAGCGAGTAAGCCGAGAATCGCGAGAGCGATCGTGCTCTTCCCCTCTCCGCTGCGACCGACCAGACCCAGGATTTCGCCTTCTTTGACATCAAGCGAGACCCCGTTTAATACGCGCTTCTGAGCGTATTCGACGGATATTCTTAGCTTGAGAAGCCCATTGACAAGCGATTTCATCCGCCCCCCGCGGGCTTTGCGGTCGTCGTGAGGTGTTCCGCGTCCCAGAACGTATGCGGGAAAAATGTCGTCGGCCTCACGCCGGTCACTTGTTTCGACACGGCGGACAGCGCATTCGGATGCAATAGATAAAGGATCGGCTCCTGCTCCCGCAAGATTTCCTGCACCCGGTCGAAGTTCTTTTTGCGCGCCCGATAATCCGCGGTCGCCGCCTGCGCCAGCATCAAGCGGTCGATCTCCGCCTCCCACGCCGTTTCCGGCGTCTTTTCCGAGGGATTCCAGGGATGGTTGCTCGCGGAGCTGAGCAGGACGTTCATCAACTCGGTCGGATCCGGATCGACGTTCACCAATCCCAGGAGACAAGCTTCATAGTTCAACGTGCGGGTCATCCGCTCAATCAACGATGGGAAATCGAGCGTCACTATATTGATCTTGATGCCGAGCTTGCCTAGGTCCTCCTGGATCATCGCGGCCATTCGTTCCCGGGCCTTGTTGCCTGCGTTGGTGATGATCGAAAACTCGACCGCGTTTCCGTTGTGATCGCGAAGGATGCCGTTCTCGAAGCGGAATCCATCGCCGGCGAGAAGTTTCGCCGCCGCGGCGGGAGCGAATGCCTCCGGGCTCATCCCTTGCTTGAACCATAGCTTGTTCGACGGCGCGACGGGACCCGCCGCCGGAGTCGCGTGACCGCGATACACCACACGGCAGAGATCCGCCCGCTGAATCGCCTGCGAGACTGCGCGCCGGAAGGGCGCCGACCGGAACCACTCCTTCGCAGGCTCGGATATGGGCGCACGCTTCGCCTGGTTGAACCACAGGAATTCAGAATCGAGCGTCGGCCCCGCGTCCACCGCCGTGCCCGGCGCATCCGCCACCAGCCGCTCGTAGAGATCGGGCGTCAGCTTATCGATCAGTTGGATCTCTCCGCGCCGGAACCTCAACAGTTCGAGGTCCCTGTTCTGTTCGATATCGAGCCGGATAGCGTCCACCAGGGGAAGCTGCTTTCCATCCACCGACCGCTTCCAATACGAAGGATTTCTCTTCAACACGATGGAGACGCCGGATTTCCGTTCGCCAATAAGAAAAGGACCGAGTCCAGGCGCGGGCCGCTGCGTCACCCGCGCGGAACCGATCGCCACCTGATCGAAAATGCTCTCGATGCTCGCAGTAGGCGCGGGGAATTCAACGATGACAGCAAACGGACCTTGCGCACTAACCTTCACCGTGCCCTTTTCCGTCTTAAACGTGTCCGCGACAGGCGAGTGCAGCGCCGGATCGAGTAAGTGGCGAAATGTTTCGACTACGTCTTCTGACGTGAACGGCGATCCATCCGGGAATTTCACTCCCTGCCTCAACTGGAGAGTGATTTTCGTGCCATCCTTCGCCACTTTCCACGCTGTTGCCAGTTCCGGCTCCGGCCTCTGTGTCAGACGATTGATCCGAATCAGGACGCCCTCCGTCAAGTAGCGGATCGCTTCGGCCGATTGATCGGCCATCATCAAAGGGTCCATCGTCTTCGGCTCCTCGTGAAGCGCGAATCGCAGTTCTCCGCCTCCGACAAGGAGCGCCGAGAGCAACGCAGTTCCAAGAATAAGGAAGACACGCTTCATACCGAATAGTCCTCTCTCTCGAAGATCACCTGGAAGCTTCCCACCACTGCGGCGAGCAGAAGTGCGGGAGCCAGAAGCCAGGGATGGCCCGCGATTCCTCCGCCTTCCAGTTCACGAAGCAGATTGCCCCACGACGGCAGGGGTTCCATCACGCCGAGTCCCAGCATGCCCAGCGTCGTCTCCGCCAGAACATATGCCGGGATGGTAATCCAGAGCTGCGCCCACAATATCGGCATCGCATTTGGCATCAAGTGACGCCACAGCAATTTCGATGCTGGGCACCCGGTCGCGCGCGCCTGCAGCATGAAATCCGTGTTGGTGAGCTTTCGCACCGCCGCGCGAACCACCCTCGCCGGAGCCGCCCAACCCAGCGCGCCAAGCAGTAGAAACGTGATGGCCACCGAAATTATAGGCGAGACGTTCAGTGGCAAAAACGCTCTCACCATCAATAGTAGAAAAAGCCAGGGAAGCGATAAGAACAGATCCGCAACTCCAAGGATGACCCTATCGGTGATCCCGCCCGCAAGTCCGGCCACTCCTCCCAGTGCAGCCGCCATGACACACGACAGTAGCGCAGCCGCAGTCGCGAGCAACAGAGATACGCGCGTTCCGTAGATCAAGCGAGACAACCTGTCCCGCCCCAGATCGTCGGTGCCTAGCGGGAATTGGCGGGAAGGCCGCGCGTTCGGCGAATCGCGAAACTGCCTGTCATATCGCGTCGGCAACGGAGCGAGCGCCGCGAGGGCGATCACAATCAGGAAACCAATCGCCAACGCCTTCATCGTGGACTGACCTTTTCAGAAACCGCCATAGTCACCGTAGTCGCAACCGCCACCAGCATCGTCAGATTCACCAGCAACGGGAGATCCCGCGCCATCGCCGCATTCCAAGCCAGCCGCCCCAACCCTGGCACATCGCAAATGGCTTCGATCGGAATCGTCGCGCCGATTGCCATGGTTACGGAAGCTGCTGCAAGTGCTAGTAATTGCGGGGTGATCGCCGGGAAAACATGCGCCATCAGGATTTTGGCTTCGTTTACGCCGCTGGCTCGCGCCATTTCGACATGAAGCGCGCTGTAGGCTTGCGCCAGAAGGTTGCGGGCGAACCGGAAAATTCTCGGCGCCAGAACAATCACCAGGACCAGATAGGATTTTGCGCCTTCCAGCAGACAGAGATACGCAATGAGAGCGGTCGGCAGACTTGCAGCAAACCCGCCAAAACGGAGAAACCCCAGCCCCGCTTAGGGATCGCCAACGCTATGCCCAGGAACCAGCCTCCAGTCAGCCCAATCGCCAACTCGCGCAGCGTTTCGGGAGCGCGATCCGCGATCAAGGCGGCGATCGGGGCGTTGTTGGATTGCGAATATCCGAGGTCGCCTCTCGCTAAACCGCGCATATAGCGCCATAAGTTGGCCCCAACGTCGCTGTAATGAGCCTTATTTGACCTTAATTCGCGTATGCTTTCTTCGTTCAGCCGCCGGTCCAGTTCGCGTTCATCGACCATCGTTCCCGGAGCGTACCTCACCAGGAACGCGCAGGCCAGGCCTGCGGCTAACACCAGCACGGCAATACGCGCGATTTGTCTGAACACTGCATGTCTATCGGCCGCGCCGAACGTCGGCTGCACTCTTCAGGCCTTCTGGCGAAAGAACTCGGGCGAATACCTTATGACTTGGAAATGTTGCCCTCACCGAGATGCCGGCCCGGCCGCGGGAAATGGCATAGACTACTGGTGAAGTAAGTTCCGCGCCGCGATCAGGACGGTCGCCCGGCTGCTGAGTGGCTTTACAACGCCTTTTGACAACAAGGAGTGTCGCATGGCACAGAAGGTTGCGGATGTCCTGTGGAAAATGCTGGCAGAGGCCGGCGTAAAACGCTGCTACGGAATCGTTGGAGATGCGCTGAACCCGGTAATCGACGCGTTGCGGCGCAACGGGAAGATCGAGTTTATCCACGTTCGTCATGAAGAATATGGCGTCTTCGCCGCGGTCGCGGATGCCTACTTCAGCGGTAACCCCGTAGTTGTGTGCGGAACCGCGGGCCCAGGCGTAACGCACCTTTTCAACGGACTCATGGATGCGCGCAAGGAAGGGGCTGCGATCATCGCCATCGCCGGCGATGTCGAGACCGGGATCATGGACACCGCCGCCCTCGAAGAACTCAACCCTTATAGGTTTTTCGATACCGCGTGCCTCTACGTCGGGCGAGTCGTCAACCCTGAACAGGTGAGATCCGTCGTCACGACCGCGATTATGACCGCCGTTGTGGAAAAGGGGCCGACGGTGATCTCGATGCCGGGAGACATCGCATCGGCGAACGCGCCGGACCATTCCTCTCACGAGGTCAAGATCCCCGCACCGCCCGTGTTTCGCCCAGCGGATGCGGACCTCGACAAGCTGGCCGAAATGATCGAGACTGCGAAGACGGTGGCGATATTCGGCGGCGACGGCTGCCGCGATGCGCGCGATGAGGTACTGCTCCTCGCGGCCAGACTAAAGGCGCCTGTCGGATACTCCTTTCGCGGGAAGCAATGGTTGGAACATGATAATCCCAATGCTGTCGGGATGACCGGGCTCCTCGGCTACGGCGGAGCCTATAAGGCCATTCACGATGCGGATCTGTTGCTGCTGCTCGGCACCGACTTTCCATTCTCGGAATTTTTGCCGGGCGACGATGTCAAGAAGGTCCAGATCGACAGAAACCCGAAACACGTCGGACGGAGGACAGCGGTTGATTTGGGGCTGGTGGGCGACATCAAGGCGACTGTGACCGCCCTGCTCTCCAAAGTCCGTGATAAGACCGACACTCAGTTTCTCAAAAAACACATTGCCGAGACTGACTCGTTCCATGAGCTTCTGCAACATTACGTCGACAAAGGACCGGGGATCAAGCCCATCCGTCCGGAATTTCTGGCGGCGACGCTCAGCGAGCTGGCTTCTGACGACGCCATGTTTTTCGTGGACACGGGCACGGCCTGCATCTGGGCGGCGCGGCATGTTAAGGGCGGGACGAACCGGCGAATCTTCGGCTCGTTTTCGTGGGCCTCGATGGCGAATGCTGCTCCGAACGCCTTCGGCGCACAACTTGCCTTCCCCGGCCGCCAGACAATCGCTTTGTGCGGCGACGGCGGGTTCACGATGCTCGCCCTGGGCGACCTGCTCACGCAAGTGCAGAGGAAGACACCGGTGGTTCAGATCATCCTCAACAATGAATCGCTCGACTTCGTCAACATCGAGATGCAGGAAGCCGG
>JBEKOZ010000674.1:0-3256 GCA_049521275.1 Bryobacteraceae bacterium
TGCACCGAGGCGAGGAAGATAAGGTCTCCCTTGGTGCTTACGCCGCCGCGATTGAGGGCGCGGAACATCTCGAGAGTCGCCATGAGGTTCGAGGTATCGTCGCCGACCCCGGGTGCCGTCAGCGTATCGCCTTCGCGGCGGACATGGACGGGCGTACCCTCCGGGAAGACCGTGTCGGTGTGGGCGGCGAAGACCACCGAGGGGCCGCCACCGGTACCCTTGCGGACCCCGGAGACATTGAATATGTCATCCACGCGGATGTCGGTCAGACCGAGTTTCTCCATCTCCGAGCGAATGTATTCGGCTCGGGCCCGTTCCTTATGGGAAGGCGCCGGAATTTCGACCAGGTGAACCCATTCGTCGATGATGGCGGAGGAGCGATCGTCCACGGAGCGGAGAGCTTTGGCGACGGTCGGCTCCTTGAGCATCGCTGGCTGAAACCAGTTGCTTTGAGCAGGCAGAACCGTGGCAAACAGGATGGCAGCGATTGCCGGGCGGGCAAACATACTCACCACACCGGCGCCAGGGCGGCGGTGCGCGGCTCTGCTCCCGCGCTCTGAGTCCCGTTGCTAGGCGCGCGGGCGGATTTAATCTGACGATACATTGGGTCTTCCCTTTCCGTAACTGGCCGGCAGACTGCCATCTACAGAATAGGGCCATTATCGATGATCCGCTGACCCATTACAAGCCTGAATCGAAATCGATCGTGCATTGATTCGCAGCCTCACCCGCCAGTCACTACTCCATGATCGGATTCTGGCGCCGCAATGCAACGTAGGATTCGAGAAATTGTTCCTCCGCGACACTCAACTGGAAGGCGACCGCGCCTCTCATCTCCGTAACAATGCGGTCCCACGCTGCGACGCCATCGCGGATTGCGCGCGCCTTCTGATCGACGCGTTCGACGATCGGCAGGCCCGAGACGCCCGGTATCTCCAAGTCTGTGGAGCCGCCAACGGCGAGCTCGCCATCACGTTCGTTGCTCTCGCTGGCACTCAATTCACGCTTGCGAATCCTGTGTTCGCCCACTACGTCCTGGCGACCGCGATTGGCCCGATTGGCCCGCAGGCGTCCATTGGGCCCTGGGGGCCCGTTTCGACCTCCCTCGGTACTCTGAGGGTAACCAGTACCAGCAACCTCATCTTTCAGGCGACGACTCCTCCCTCGCTAACGCCGGCGCCTGCATCGCTCTATCTTTGTCTGATCGGCATGGCCGGGTTGCTCGTCTATCAAGTACTACGTCCGGAATTCCGTCCGGAGTTAAGGGAGGACGAGCCCAAGTGGCGCGTCAATTCGCCGACGGCTTTTCCACCCGATCGATCACCAGAAATCCCCCCGGCCCCTTGCCTGCCTTCGAGGTCCAATCCTGCTAAAGGAAACGGGACAGCAATTTGTCGGTCGCTTCGTAAGTGATATCGAGGAGCCGGAATTTGCCCGCGGACTCCTCGCGCCAGTCAAGGGTGATGGTGGTTGAAGGCAAGACCCAGACTTCCGTTTCTTCCTTCATACGGCCCCGGGGCGCGTTGTCGTGGCGGCTGGGCCTTCCGTATTTCTGAATGAGGTTATTGCGCAGAAATTGGAAGGCGGTCTTCCTGTGCTGCACAAAGGGCGCAAGTTTGAGAACGATGCGGGTGATCAGGTCGGAATCGGCCTTGGTCTGGATGGAAACAGTCATTTCCACGCTGCCAATCATAAGGACGGGCTGGATCAGGCGTTCCTCGAACGCTCCGCTCGTGAGTTCCGAACGTTCGGGTTCGCGGAGGCCGGGAAATGCGGCTTTGGCCTCGGCGACGGTCATACCCCATTTGATGTTCCCGAAGCCATCCGCATCGGGCTCGCGATTGAGGTCCTTCGGTTGGCCCGGGAGCAAAGGCAGCGCGATCGCCGCGAGGAGAAAAAGCCGCATTACCTCAGCATGTCCGATTTGGATGGCTTCCGCAGTTGACCCCGCTTCCGGTCGCAGATTGAGCCACTTCTTCTCGTGAGCAAAATCTTGCATCTGCGGTAGAAAGAAGTTGGGGCGCACTGTTAACCGGTGGGGCGGCCGCCGGAGACATTCGGAGAACGGGCCCCTCGTCAGGTGAAATTCGTGGGTTGGCGCTGGCTCAGTGAAGGGCGACACGGCGCCGGACAGAAGGCGCTGGTTCGTTTTCGACTGAAACGGAGAATCTCGAAGACTCGCGGAATTGCGCCAGTCGGCGAAACTCTACGCCGTGCCCAACGACCGCCTGGTTAACCGTTGGGGAGAGATCTTTCTCAGGTCGGAGCGCTATTACTGGCGAAAAGGGTAAAGTTCTGTTGAATCAACCCACGACTCAACAGATGACGACACGAATCCGGCTTTCTTTTAGGAGCAGGGGTGAGCCGGATGATTCAGAAGCCCCGAATGCTGCGCTCGCAGACTTGCTCGGAAGTGAGTCCGTAGATCGGCGGAGCCGGCGTTTCGAGCAGCGAAAGATAAATATAAATCTGGCCGCGATGATGGATTTCGTGCTCCACCATGGAGCGCAGCCACTTCCACACCGGGATGGAAGCGCCGTCGGGAGTGGTGCAGCGGCGTTGCAGATCTTCAGTTGTGAAGTGGGTAAGCGTTTCGATCGCCTCGCGATGCAACCGCTCGGTGAACGCGACGATTTCGTCGTAGCTCGCGCCGTATTCCTTGCCGCATCCGTGGTAACTGCTGCGGTTACCTTTCGCAACTTCGAGAAAAATGTATCCATTCGATGCCGCAATGTGGCGCACCAGATCGCCGAGCGTGAATTTGTCCGGGCGGAATCCCCAATCGACCTTACCGGGTGGAATAGCCCCGACAACATTCATCGTGCGCTGATGGATTTTTCCGAAATACCGTAGAAACTCCTGAGGGTCACGAATTTCCATCTCTATCCTCCTTTTTTCGAAAAGCGCGAAGAGCGTACTGGACATGGTGGCGATCAGCTGCTCTTCGCCATTCTTCACTCTGGTCCTCCAAATCTTCGGTTGCCGTTCCTCTCCAGCGAGTGCGCAAAACCGCTGGCGTACAACCTTCCGTACGGATGCTGAATCGTGTGTGGCAGGACGTCGTGCAGGGCGCCGGATCAACTCCTCGGGCGCGACATCGCGCAGACGCCGATCGAGCTGCGATGGGGTGGCTCGTTGGACACCGATGGGCTCCTCATCGCCAAGATAGCTTAGGACTCGAGTTCGGTATGCTTCGAACGTCTCTGCCATTGGTCCTCTCGGTAGACTGCGTTTGCGGCCGAACATCTCGTGGAGT
>JBEKOZ010000675.1:0-3254 GCA_049521275.1 Bryobacteraceae bacterium
TGGGAACAATACGTCCGTTGCCTTTATGGCGCCATTGCCCGAAAGACGCTCAATCCTACGCCTTTTGGCTGTAGCAATCGGCCTGGAGCATTTTCCGGTCCGATTAAATCGGAGGGGATCCCGAATCGCCTTGATTCTGACTCATGGTTGCCGGCCGACAAGGGGGGGGGCTGGCATGCATGGCTGGATCCTTATCCGTCGATCTTCGCAGGTGTGTCGTTGGCGTGATTGAGGGTGGATTGTTGTCGTGTCGAGCGACGGCGCAGCGATTTAGCGTAAGCGCGCCAAGCACGAGCCGATGGCGGGCTCAGGAACGGCGTGAGGGGATCTCGGCCACGCCCCAGGCGCGGAGGTTCGTAGAAGTGGCGTTTGACGCTCGCATCCTTGATATTGCGGTCGCAGGCGGATGGCCGCTTGGCCCTTTTGGGCGGCGTTGAACCGGACGGCGACCTCGCGTCGGCGATACCATCACACCCGCAGATGATCCCTTGCCTGAGCATAAAGGCGCTGGACCTGATCGCGCAGGAGAAACTCGCCCGCCCTGGCGATGGCCCCCTCCGATAGCGCGGCAAGCCGGTCCGGATCGGCAAGGAGCACACGCAGTTCCTCGGCCAGCCGGGTCGCAACGCCCGATGTATCAAGGCCCTGCGTGTCGACGATGATCCCGGACTGCGGCGTAACAATATCCTTCGGTCCCCCGAGATTGAGGCAAGCGACTGGCAGTCCTTTGCAGAAGGACTCCAGAACCACCCATCCCGTGCTGTCGTGCAGGCTTGGGAAGACGAAAAGGTCATGGGTGTCATAGAGACGGAGAAACTGCTCCTGCGGCATCCAGGACACGAACGTGATGTTCGCGCCAAGGCTTCGTTGCGCGATTTCGGATTTCAGTCTCGCCTCTTCTGGGCCGTTCCCGACGATCGTCAGCTGCGCATCAGGCATAGTTGCGACGAGTTGAGCCATCGCTTCGACAGCGATGTGCACGCCTTTCCAGTATAGTAGGCGTCCCGCATAGAGCAGCTTGCGAGGCGCCTGACACACGGGGCGTGGGGAGCCGATCTGCGCCGGCATTACGCCCAGTTCCATCTGTACGTATGTCTTGGCGCGCAATGGCGGGCTCAAGAGGTTTTTGGTGTCGGCGGTGCGGGCGAAAATCACTCCGGCCTTGTGCAGACCCTGATGCACGAGTGGGTTCAATTCGATCGTCGCATTCGACAAATCGCGCACCCTTTCCAGGACGCGGCCACGCGACGGCATACGGTCACGCAAGCCAGCAGGCGAGGTTTCGCCTCCGCCGATGGGGCCGATGATCAGCGGTGGGCCGAGCGTCCCGAGAAACGTAGGCGCCCGCACGCCTCCCCAGGTTAGATGATGGACAAGATCGAACGGCTGCTCTCGGTGCAGCGCTCGGGCCATCCGTAGCGCTTCGCGCTGCCATAGCAGATTGTAAGTCCGCTCCCAGGCGGGCTCTTTCCCTTGTTGCAGCGGCCAGAAAGCGACCTCCGGGAACAGCCAGCGAATCCGTTGCAACGCCGGATCTCGTTTTGTAGCCGCGAGGATTGCATCGCGATGAGCTGGAGAGACCAAAACCGTCACGTCCTTGCCAAGCCGAGCGGTCTCAGAAGTCCAATTCCACGCGGAGCCATGCTCGGAACCACGATTGGGCGCGCAAGCGTAAGCCGAGATAAGCAGCTTCATTCAACAGAGCCTTGGTCACCGGCGCAGATTCGACGCCGTACTATTTCACTGTCTGATCTTTTAATCCGATGCGCGCTGTTGACGATGAACGCCAGGTTCCGCTGCTCCTGTCCGGACGGTCGCAATATCTTGCGCCTCGACTTCAACACCAGCCTGGACTCTCGGACCACGAAGCAGCCCGGCATGCAGCCGGACCAAGCTCTTCGAGTAGGACCGCACATCGAAACGGTCTAGGAAGCGCTGGCGGGCACCGGCGCGCAGACGGTCACGGAGCGCTTTGTCGGCGATTACGCGGGCAAGCGCAGCGCTGAGGGCGGCCACGTCCCCCGGTGGCACCAACAGGCCGGACTGTTCCGGTTTGATCACCTCAGCATGCGCGCCGACCGGCGTCGCCACAACCGCAAGCCCATGCGCCAGCCCTTCAAGAACCGACATGGCGAGCCCTTCCGCGTGGGAGGGCAGCACCAGGATGTCCGCTGCCGCACACAGTGCGCTCGCCGCCGGCTGATCAATCCAACCCAGAAAGACGACCCGGTTGCCGAGGCCGAGAGCGGTGGCGTTGGCGCGGAATTCATTCACCGGACCACCGCCGGCGAGCGTCGCACGCCATGACAGCGCGGTCAGCGCCGGGCTCGCCAACGCCTCGAGCAGCTCGGGCACACCCTTGCGGACGCTGAGATAGCCGAGGAACACAAGATGGACCGGGCTCCCTCCAGATACGGAAACGCCTGCCCGTGGAGCCGGCTTCGGATCGGGTACAGCGTTCGGCAGGACCAGGATACGCGCGTCCGGCAGCGCGAGAGCGGCGCGCAGGGTGCGCTCCGCCTCAGTCCCCAGCACAATGGTTTGCTCCGCGGCGGCGAACATCCCGCGCACCAAGCGCCGCATCATCCCACCTCGCGCACCCACGTCTGCAGCGTAATCATAGTCGTGCACGTGCAGGATGTACGGCAGCGCCACCGCACGGGCGACGGCCGTCAGCACCAGCTTGCGCGCGGTGCTGCCTCGGCCGGTGATGTTTGCGTGGATCAGGCTGGGTCGCCCGGCGACACCCATCCACGCGATCCGTAATGCTGCAGCCAAAAGGTAGAGGACGGACAGGGGAATCCGCCACCGCGCGCTACCGAGGAACCAGGGCCCTCGCGTATCGATGACGCGATAGGCCGGAGTTTCCGCGGCTTGCGGCACCGCGGATAGAAAGTAGCCCATCTGCCGCCCTATACCGCCACCCTGCTCCAAACCGCCGGGACAGAGCAGGAGAACGGGTCTCATTTTAACGAAGTCCACAATGAGGTCCCGTTCCCAAAATCAGATGACACCCCCTCCGTAAGCACGTCGCAACTGGAGACGGGGCGAAGGTTTTCGCTTGTGCGATCGAACTCGGCTCCAAAAGCTACGGATTTACAAGCATCCTTGTCTTCAGGACGTTTTGGCAAGTGCGGCGCCCCTGGCATTCAAATCCACTATGATACCGTTCAATAGCCAATGCAATGGCGCCTGAGCAGCTGGCCTGTCGCCGCAATCTCGGATTTGCGGCACGTTTCGCCGCCCGATCCTCC
>JBEKOZ010000676.1:0-3252 GCA_049521275.1 Bryobacteraceae bacterium
GAAATAATCACCGAGAAGCGGAAAAACATCACCAGGAAAAGCGCGCCCGAAATCAGAAAGAGTGTGAGCGGGGTGTCCGGCACGCCGCTCCAGCGGGTGATGAGTTCGAGTACTGGCCGGCTCCGCGAGAGCAACAACATCGCCAGGCCAGTCAGCAGCCAGCTCACCGAATATTCCACGCGAATGTGCGCGCGGCGCACGGAAAGCAGCACCAGCCCGATGAGCAGGACGCTGAAACCGGTCATCACGTTGAGCAGACGATCCATAACTCCTATTTTCTCCTGCCTTCAAATTTCAACATGTTCACGAAGACGCCGAGCAGCACGTGGACGATGTAGTACAGCGATTTTACCGGCGTGATGGTGGAGCGTCCCGCGCGTCGCGGGCGCATGTGGCACGGCACCTCGACGAAGCGGAAGCGCTTTCGCTGGAGCACCACGAGCGCTTCGATTTCGGGATATTCGAGAGGAAAACTCCGGCTGAACAGCGCCAGCGCGGTGCGATTGACGCCGACAAATCCCGAGGTCGGATCGCGGACGGGCCGCCCTACGATCGGCCGGAGCACGGCGCGAAAGAATAAGATACCAGCCGCGCGCAGCACGCTCGAGTGCTGTCCTGAGCCGTCTACAAATCGCGAGCCGATCACCATCTCGCATTTTTCGCGCTGCAGTGCCTCGAGGATTTTCGGGATGTCCTTCGGATCGTGCTGGCCGTCGCCGTCGACGCGGATCACGTAGTCGTAGCCAAGCTCGAAGGCCAGCTTATATCCGGCTTGCACCGCACCGCCGAGGCCGAGATGATGCGGCAGAGATAACACCCTGGCACCGGCGGCGCGGGCGGTATGCGCGGTTGCGTCGCTGGAGCAATCGTCGACCACCAGAACCGGCACGCCCGGCATCACCGCGTGAACTTCGCTCACCACGCCGCCCAGGGCTCCTTCCTCGTTGTAAGCCGGAATGAGGATGAGCAATCTCACAGCTCCGCGACCTTCCTTACCGTGATCGAGTGCGCGGCCAGCAAGGCGCGAAATTCCTTCGAGCTGAGCCGGCGCGTTTTAAAGATCCGCCGCCGTTGCCGCAGAAGATAGGGCAGGCGCACCGATGCCGATACGTGCGCGCGCAAAACCAAAAAAGGCAGCAGCCACGTTGGATGGCCGGCGTCGCGGAATTCCGCCGCCTTGCCGGTCCGCGTGACCATGAACACCAGGTGCCAGAAATAGCGCGCGCCCGCATAGAGTTTGACCAGCGCGAGCATCGGGAGCGGGAAGTTCTTGATCGCGGTCGAAAGCCGGTTGCGCTCCACATAATATGCCTTGAGCGGCGACGCGCGCCCCGCCGACTTCGAGTATGTATGATCGACCACCGCGCCGGCCACATAGACGCCCTCCCATCCAGCCCAGCGCGCGCGCAGGCCCAGGTCGGTGTCCTCGCAATAGAGGAAAAACCGCTCGTCGAACAGCCCGATCTCGTCGAGCATTTTCCTCCGGTAGAGCGCCGCCGATCCCGTCGGAAACAGCGTGTCGCTGTCGGCGGCGAAATCCTCAGGAGGCTCCCCGTGACCTCTCTGCTTGCTGGAGCCGTCCAGCGCAATCAACATCCCGGTCGAATCGAGACGCTTCGCATCCAACCGAACCTGCGACGCGAACATGCCGGCCTGCGGACGCGCTTCCGCTGCCTTGACCAGCGCCGCCAGCCACTCCGGATGCGGAGTCGCGTCGTCGTTCAGCACGGCGATGTAGGGCGATTCCGATTCGCGAATCGCCTGATTGATCGCCGCACCAAATCCCACGTTGCGTTCGTTCACGAGAATGCGCACGCGCGTCCCGCTCGCGCGAGCGCGGCCCGAGCCGCTATTATCCACCACCACAACATCGAAGTGGTCGAATGTTTGGGATTCGAGTGAGCGCAAACAGTCCGCCAGTGCGTCGTCCGCGGCCAACGTCGGCACGACAACGGTTACCAAGGGAGACGGCAAGCTTCGATTCTAGCCCGTTTTATCACCGCAATAAAGGAATGTACGCCGCGACGCGACGCTGATATTGCTCGAACTGTTCGCCAAAGCGTTCGGAGAGCAGGCGGTCCTCCACGCGAACGCGAATTTCGGTTCCTATGAGGAAGGAAACTAGGGAAGCCAGCAGCAGCGGCCAGGGCGTTAACAGCGATCCTGTGGCAAACAGGAGCAAGAGCATCGATGTATAGATCGGGTGCCGGACCAGGCGATACGGGCCCCAGGTGACCAGCTCATGATCCGCGTTCAGCCCGGCTTCCACCGTCCATTGGCGTCCCAGCGCGCGGCCGGCGGTCCAGGACAGAACAATTCCTAAAGAGAAAAGGAGAACGGAAACCACCGTTCGCCAGACTGGCGGAGATCTTTCCCAGAATCGGCCTTGCCACAGCAAGGAAAAGGCGATCGCGTAAAACAGCAGACCCCAGCGGGCTCGCCGATCGATCTTTATCGTCTTCCGTCGCGTCCGTAGGGCGCGAACAAACGGCACTATCCAGATAATCCATCCGGCTTCAAGAATCAGGTAGGCGTAAAACGGCATTAGTCCCGCAACACGACAAGAGGATTTTCCAATGCCGGATCTTCGCCGTAACCGTCGAGATCGAGAAATCGCGGGTCCAGCAGGCGGCTGGTCTCGACATTTCCCATGGCGGAGAGCAGCGTCTCGCGGAGATGCGGATGCTCGGCCTCGAGCCCGCCGAGCAAGTCCCTCAAGGACCGCCGGACCGTGCCGGTGCGCTGCGAACACCCGCAAGGGATCACCGGAGCGCCCATTTGTTCCGCGTATCGCGTGGTCAGATCCTCGTGAACAAACACCAGCGGCCGGATCATCCGGAAATCTTTTTCGCGCGACCAGGTAATTGCCGGAAGCGCGCTGATGCGCCCGTTAAACAGGGCATTGCGCAGGAACGATTCGCAGATGTCGTCCGCCGTATGCCCGAACGCGATGACGTTCGCGCCCAGCCCGCGCGCAATCTCGAACACCGCGCGGCGGCGATAGCGGCTGCACAGGTCGCAACCATGATCGGGCTGTTCCTCGAGCAGGCGGAACGACGGATTGTCGCGATGATAGCTCCAGTCGATGCCGCGGGATTTCAGATACTCCGCCATCGGCTCGAACGGCCGCAGAAATTTCCCTTGCTCCACCGTGAACGCGCAGACTGAGAAATCGACCGGGGCGCGCTTCTGTAACAACAGCAGCGCGTCGAGCATTGTCAGCGAATCCTTGCCGCCCGACAGCGCCACGGC
>JBEKOZ010000677.1:0-3250 GCA_049521275.1 Bryobacteraceae bacterium
GCATGCTGACGCATGGCGGTTCAGTACGGAACCGCCATGCGTAACAGGCTGCGGAAAAACTCATAGAGATCGCTCCCTGCGGTCGCGGCTCGGAATCGGCCATACAAATCAATCGCTTACCGAGCCGCGACCACAGGGAGCGATCACCTGGCGCGACTTTTTCCGCAACCTCGTAAGCATGCGGACGAAATTACTTTTTGGTTGCGGTGGTGGCTTTTGGCGCGGCCTTGGGCGCGGTCGCGGGCTTGGCTGGCGCCGACGCCGCCATCGGCACCGAAACATGCTCGTGAATGATCAGCCAGTCGCTCCCTTGTTTCTCCCAAATGACTGTCCAGCGAAAATCGAAATCTTCCTTGCCGCCGGTTTTCCTGGTGAGCGTCGCGTGCCCAATGGCCGAGGCCCATGCAATCTGCGGCCGAGGCGCGACGTGTTCACTGGAGAGCGTGAACTTCGCGGAGGAGTAATCGGCGAAGACCTTTTTCACTCCCGCCGCATAATCGCTCCAACCGGTGTACTTCAGCGGTGTGAGATCGAAAAAGGTGCGCTCGGAGTCGGACGAATAGAAGCGCGCCGCGTTCGCAGGATCGAGTGTGCCCCAGGCATCCCACACCTGCTGCATCAGTGGGTGGAAGTCGAACTGCTCCATCTTTGCTTTGTTTTTGGCCTTGTCCTGAGCGCTGAGCCCGACGGCCAACAGCAAACCCGCTACTACAAATTGACGAATCATGTTTCCTCCTCGTCGAGATAGTCTATCGCAATACAGCTTGCATAAGCAGGACGATCGCGAGCGCCAGGAACGACGACAGGACTTTCATGGCGGTCCAGGATTTCAGGGTTTCGGCGACGGTCATTCCGAAATATTGGTTCACCAGCCAGAACCCGGAGTCGCTGACGTGGGAGAATCCGGAGCCGCCGCAGCACAGCGCGAGCACGATCATATCGGGACGGTATCCGGGGATGCCCTTGACGATCGGTGCGACGATGCCGGCGGCGGTAATGATCGCGACGGTGGCCGAACCTTGCGCCAGACGCATGGCCGCGGCGACGACGAACGCCACGATCAGCGGGGAGATGGGCGAAGCGGCGAGCAGTTTCCCAGCGTACGCGCCGACTCCGGTATCGACGATGATTTGTTTAAACGCGCCGCCTCCGCCCATGATGCAGAGCAGCGCGCCCATGGGAGCCAGGGATTCCGCGGCCAGCTTCATGGCGCCATCGCGCGTAACGCCGCGGCGGATGCCGAAGAAGTAAATCGCGACCAGCGCGGTGATGGCGAGCGCGGTGAAGGGATGTCCAAGAAAAACCGCCGCGCCGCGAAAGGGGACATTGTGAAGATTCGCGACGGTCGCGCCGAAGATCAGCGCGATGGGCAAGAGTAGCAGCAGGATGACGATCGAAACCGGAGGGGCATGCTGCGTGTCGTGCCTTTTGGTGGTCGCGGCGATGGCTGGGACTTGCACGTAAATTCGCCTGGCGATCCAGTTGCCGTACAGCATGCCGCCGAAAATCGCCACGGGGATCGAGACGGCAATGCCGTACAGAATCGCGGTGCCGAGATCGCCGCCCAGAAGCTGCGACGCCGCGGCCGGCGCCGGATGAGGCGGCACCAGCGAATGAGTGATGGTGAGCGCGGCCGCCATCGGCATCCCATAAAACAAAAGCGACCGTTTTGTTTCGCGGGCCAGATTCCAGACCAGCGGCGCGAGGATAACGAAACCGACTTCGAAAAAGATCGGCAGGCCGACCAGGAAAGACGCGACGAGCAGCGCCCACGCCGCGCGGTCCTTGCCGAATTTCTCCACCAGCCAGTCGGCCAGCACCTGCGCGCCGCCCGAATGTTCGAGAAAGCGTCCGATCATCGCGCCCAATCCCACCACGACGACGATGAAGCCGAGCGCGTCGCCGAATCCCGTCTGGATCGACTTCAAAACCTTCTCCGGAGGCATGTGGGCGGCGAGGCCGAGCGCCATGCTGGTCAGGAGAAGCGCGAGGAACGCGTGCAGCTTCACGGCCAGGATCAGCACCAGAAGAAGAGCAATGGAGACGACGGTCAAGAAGATGAGGTAGGTGCCGTTGGCGGGCATGGGGTTTAGTTCAACACTGAATTCTAGCGCTAAAATGCTAGTGTAGTGCGTCGTAAATCCTTTCAGCCATGTGGCGCACGCACTCGTGCGTGCCGCGTCGAGACTCGTCTCGACGCTGTTCCCTGGGTGATGAGAACACTAGCCAGGCGTCGACACAAGTGTCGACGCGGCACGCAAGAGTGTATGCGCCACATAATGTCGATTCTGTGTGACGCACTCCACTAACGGACACCCATTGACCTGTAAAATCTGCAAGACTGCGATGAAGGAACTGAAGGGACACATCTACCACAAGAAGCGAAAATGGAAGTGTCCCCAGTGCGGACGGGTTAGAATGCAGGCACAAAAATGATGAATCGGCGAGGAGCAATGAAGACGCTGGCCGGCGGCGCGATGCTGTGCGGTCCGGCAGCGGCGGCGGAGGTGAAGCGCGTGCTGGTAATGTTCAAATGCCATTTGGACGTGGGCTTCATCGACACGCAAGCCGGCGTGATGCGCAAATATTTCGACATTTTTTTCCCCGAGGCGATGAAGCGCGCGGAGGAGATGCGAAAGTCGGGCGCGGATCGCTATACCTGGACCACCGGATCGTGGCTGTTGTACGAATATCTGGAGCAGGCGGGCGGCGAGGCTCGCAAGCGGATGGAACAGGCGATCGGGGCGGGCGACATTGCGTGGCACGCGCTGCCGTTCAGCTGGCAGACGGAGCTGCTGGACCGGCCGATGATCGCGGGCGCGATCGGGTTTTCGAAATCGCTCGACCAGCGCTTTGGGCGCTCGACGGCGGGGGCGAAGATGACGGACGTTCCGGGGCATACGCTGGGGCTGATCGCGCCGCTGGCGGAAAACGGCGTCAAGTTTTTGCATATCGGAGTAAATTCGGGGAGCACGCCTCCCGATGTGCCCGACCTGTTCGTGTGGAAGGATTCCGCGGGAGCGACGCTGATCGTGATGTATCAGCACAAGGGTTACGGAGGCGTGGTGAGCATCCCCGGGTCCGACCTGGCGATCGCGATCGAGATGGCCGATGACAACGCCGGACCGCATTCGATGGCGGAGATCCGCGCCATTTATGCGGACCTACGGAAGCAGTTCCCCGGCGCGGCGATCACCGCGTCGAACCTGAGCGAGATCGCCAACGCGGTGGATCCTTATCGCGGCCAGTT
>JBEKOZ010000678.1:0-5013 GCA_049521275.1 Bryobacteraceae bacterium
AGCCCGGCACGATCGCCTTGGGATCGCGCTTCGCCATCGCGAGCAGCGCCGACATCAGCGCCAGCAGCTCTTTCGAACTCGCGTCGATCTCCTCGCGGAGCCACAACCGCAGATCGAGCGACACCTGGTCATTCCGGCTGCGTCCGGTATGGATCTTGTCGGCGAGCTCCCCCGCGTGCTCTTTCAGCTTGCGGATGACCAGCGTGTGCACATCTTCGTCGACACCTTGATCAACAGCGCCCTCCCAGAACGCCGCGGTCTGCGATTCTTTTTGAATCGCCAGAAACGCCGCCGCCAGTTCGCCCGATTCTTTCGCGGTGAGAATGCCCACCCGCTCCAGCGCGCTCGCGTAAGCAATGGAACCGCGGATGTCCGCATCGAGCAATCGCTTGTCGAACGCAAGCGAGCCTGAAAAGCGCTCGAAGACCTCCGACGGTCCGCCTTCGAAGCGCCCTCCCCAAAGCTTCATACCGTCTTCTTCGCGGCCGCCTTGTTCAGCGACGCGCGCACCTGGATCGGCAGCCCGATCAGATTGATGAACCCGCGCGCATCGCGCTGGTCATACTCCGCGCCCATGGTGAAGCTCGCGATATTCAGCGAATAGAGCGAGTACGGCGACTTGCGGCTCACCGGCTCAATCCCGCCCTTGTACAACCGCAGCGCGATTTCGCCCGTGGTCGTCTCGGCCGCCTTCTCGAAAAACGCGTCGAGCGATTCGCGCAGCGGCGTGAACCACAGCCCGTTATAGACCATCTCCGCGTAATCGAGCGCGAGCTTTTCCTTGTAATGCGCCATGCCCTTGTCGAGAGTCAGCGACTCCAGCTCATGATGCGCCACCATGATCAGCGTGCCGCCCGGCGTTTCATAACACCCGCGCGACTTCATACCGACGAAACGGTTTTCGACCAGGTCGATGCGGCCGATCCCCGCCGCCGCGCCAATCGCGTTCAGCTCTTCGAGCAGCGCGACGGCCGACGATGCGCGCTTGCCATTCACCGAAACCGGCATACTTTTTTCGAAGCCGATGGTCACATCGACGGCTTTATCGGGAGCCTCTTTCGGACTCTTCGTCAGCATCCAGATCCCCTCCGGCGCCGGATTCGCAGGATCTTCCAACTCGCCGCCCTCGTGCGAAATGTGCCAGATATTCCGGTCGCGGCTGTAAATCTTCGTCGTCGTCTGGGAGATCGGCACGTTGTGTTTCGCCGCATACTCGATGCAATCCTCGCGCGAAACCAGGTTCCACTCGCGCCACGGCGCAATCACTGGGAGATGCGGCGCCAGCGCTTTGTAGGTCAGCTCGAAGCGCACCTGGTCGTTCCCTTTTCCGGTGCAGCCGTGCGCCAGCGCATCGCATCCGGTCTCGAGCGCGACCTCCACCTGACGCTTGGCCAGCAGCGGCCGCGCGATCGAAGTACCCAGCAGATACTTGTGCTCGTACTCGCCGCCCGCGCGCACCATCTTCCATAAATAATCGGCGACAAACTCCTCGCGCATATCGGCGACGTAAACTTCGGACGCCCCCGTTTTGCGCGCCTTGGCCTCGAGGCCGGTCAACTCATCGCCGCCCTGCCCGATATCGCCGCACACCGCCACCACTTCGCAGCCGTAGTTTTCCTTCAACCACGGAATGATGATGGAAGTATCCAGTCCGCCCGAGTAAGCGAGCGCTACTTTTTTAGGTTTGCTCATTATTTAAATTTTACCCTTCCCAAAAGACCGCTCCCTGCGGTCACGGCTCGGAATCGGCACGATATGAAACCAATTGCTCTACCGAGCCGCGACCAGAGGGAGCGGTCTATTTCAGCAGCATCAGCAGCAGCGCCGACTGCGGCGATTCCATCACGGCGTCCGTCACTTCCTGCCCGCGTTTCGCCGGCAGACAGTGCAGAAAAATCGCCTCAGGCCGGGCCTTTCGCAACAGCGTTTCATTCACCTGAAACGGCGCGAAAATCCTCGCCCGCTCCGCCGCTTCGCTCTCTTGCCCCATGCTCGCCCAGACGTCGGTGTAAACAGCGTGCGCCCCGTCGACCGCTTCCCCGGGATCGCCCGTGATCGTGATCCGCGCAAACTTCGACGCCTGCTCGACGATTTCCGGCAGGGGCTGATACTTCTCCGGCGCGGCGACCGCCACGTGCATGCCCAGCCGTCCCGCCGTCAGCATCAGCGAATGCGCCACATTATTTCCATCGCCGACAAACGCCAGTTTCAATCCGTCCAGCTTCCCGAACCGTTCTTCGATCGTCTGCACATCGGCCAGCGCCTGGCACGGATGATACAGATCGCTCAGCGCATTGATCACCGGCACCTTCGACCACCGCGCCAGTTCCTCGATGGTCGAATGAGAGAACACCCGCGCCACTATTCCCTGCGTCCAGCGGTCGAGATTGCGCGCCACATCCTTCACCGGTTCGCGATCCCCGACCGGTCCGATGGTTGCGACCGTGTCTCCGCCCAGCTGCTTCATAGCCAGCTCGAACGTCAGCCGCGTCCGCAGCGAAGGCTTCTCGAACAACAGCGCCAGGTAGCGTCCGTCCAGCGTTTTCCGAAACCGGCTCGGCGTCCTCTTCACCTCATGCGCCAGATCGAGCACCGCCCGCAGCGACTCAGAAGTGTGATCGAAATCCGAAGTCAGGTGTTTCGCGAATCCCTCCGTCACAGATGAATACTTATGCACCATTCTGAATAATAATACAATCACGCCCTATCCGGCAACACCCGAAGCATCATCTGCTAAGAACGGCCTCGATGAGCCCGTGCGGTTCGTCGGTCGGAATAAACACGTCCGCGTGTTTCGTCGGTAAGTAATGTTTATTCGGCATCGTCAGCCGGATGCGTTCGATGCTCTCGAATTGTTTCAGCACCGTCTCGCCGATCGCGTACAAGGTGTGCTGCACGGACTTGCTGGCGTGACCGGCAAACGTATCTGTGATCAACCGCATCACGCCGTCCCAGCTCGCATCGCCGTTATGCAGCCATGCCGCGTCCAGCGACGTCGCCAGAATGCGGTCCGACGCCTCGGGCAGCGTGGTATGTTCGTCGCGCAAAAATCCCTCAAACGCCGAACCAGTCGTTTTCAGCACCAGGTAGCCCTCGACGCCCGATTCGATCGATACCTTTTCGCGCGTGGCTTCCACCGTCGCGGTTCTCAGATGCGCGGGACCCGCGGTGAAGGAAAACGGTCCGTTACGAGACCATAAATGACCATAAGTGTCGACTTTCACGCTCGTAACGTGCCTTAAACGACCAAGAAAATGCATCGCCAGCAGCCTTGCGAAGCTTTCCGGCTGCTCCGCCGCCGGATCCTGGGCCAGCGCATAAACCGTATTTTTCATCGTATCGGTGGGCAGCACCAGCGAATTATCGCCGTCGCGATAACTGGCCTCGAAATCGCCTTCGAGCGCGACCTGAACCGTCATCTCGTAGAAATCATGATGATCTTTTCCGCGCACGACGCGTGCAACGCGCACTTTGGATTTGCCGTAGCTGTTGCGCACGATATGCATCACTGTCCTCGATAAGTGGTGTATCCGAAGGGGCTTAGCAACAGCGGCACGTGATAATGCTCGGTCGGGTCGCGAACTTCAAAGGTAATCGAAATGGTGGGAAAAAACGCATCCGGGATATGCACTCCTACGTCAAACATCAGCCGGTAGACGCCTGCCGCCGGTTGTTCGCCAAAATCGAGAATTCGCCCATCCGGATTGGTGATCCCGCGCCCCGCGTCGTGCCAGCCGTGGCCGGTGATGAAGACGTCGAGCTCGACTGGAATCTGCGCCGCCGGCTTCCCGGTGGCTACATCTAACACGTGTGTGGTGATCATCATAGGCGTTTCAACCTCAGTTGCGTGATCAAACGCTGCTCCGCGGCGGCGATGGCGATTTCTTCCTCCGGCTGGTTCCGAAGCCGCTCGCGGAGCAGCGCCAGCATTTCCTCGCCGGTTTTGCCGGTCGCGCAAACAATAAAGAGATAGCCGAAGCGCGCTTCGTATTCGCGATTGAGGCGCGCGAGTTCTCGAAGCGTTGCCTCGGATGCGGTGCGGACGGCTGATTGTTCACTGGCTCCCTTATGGTCGCCGATCTTTGGATGGGCGGCGAAGGCTTCGAGAATATCCTCGCGTGTGCAGCCCTTCCAGATTTGGGCGGCTGTCTCCTCGATCGACGCGAGCGGGCGCGCCGCGGCCATCGCCTCGGCCCATCGTCTGCTTCCGCAACATTCGAGAAACTTCCGGTACGCGATGGCGGGCGTCCATGAATTGATCAGCCGCAGACGATGCGCGGCGCGGCCCTCGCCGGTGGGCACACCCCAAATCCGCAGGCGGCTGACGCCTCCATCGGGGAAAATTCGAAATCGCACGCGGGCGGCTGCCACCGGCTTGAGCTCTTTTTCGAAGACGTGCAGTGTGTGGGCCCGCAGTGGAGTGCGGGGCAGAATTTCGACTCCGGTTTCCGTTTCCAGTGCGCAGCTCTCCGGGAAATTGCCCTTGAAATGCAGCGTGTCGACTTCAATCCGCCGAATGTCGCCTTGGGCGGCAAGCTCGATGACGCACCAATCGTGATGCTCGCCCCGGCTGCGCCGTGTTTCCCATCCGTCGTGCATGCCGCTGGAGCGGCCGGGAAAAATCAGGTTGTGCCGCGAGCCGAAAAACATGTCGCTGGCTTCGATCACACTGCCGCCGTTTTCGACGGCTGCCAGGTCGACGAAATCGCCGAGCGTTTCGGGCACGACCTGGCCATGGACGCGCAAACGGGCCACGCCTCCATCGGGATAAATGTGTAAGCGCAGGTGCGTGTAGCGATAGGGATCGGCGATGGCGAAAAGATTCTGCGCGTCGCCGAGCAGGGGCGACGGCGGAAGAAGTTCGGTCCAGGAGTCAAGATCGGCGCTGGCTTCGAGCGAACATTTTTCGGGGAAATTACCCTTGAAATGCGCGGTGTCGACAACGATGCCGCGCACGATGCCGGGCGCGCCAAGGCGGATCAAGCACCAATCGTGATCGGGCGCGCGATGACG
>JBEKOZ010000679.1:0-6337 GCA_049521275.1 Bryobacteraceae bacterium
CCGGCGATATCCCGGGCGATGGCAATGTTGTCGGCGGCGCTGAGCGTCGGCAGGAGATTGTATTTCTGAAACACAAAGCCCACGGTGCTCTTGCGCAAATCCGTGCGTTCCGCGTCGGTCATCTTGAGAAGATCGCGGCCCGCGATTTCGACCGAGCCTGAAGTGGGCGGCGTAAGGCCGCCGAGAATATTGAACAAGGTCGATTTACCGGAGCCGCTGGGCCCTACCACGGAAAGAAACTCGCCCTTCGCAACGGAGAGATTGACGCCGCGCAATGCGTGCACGTCGACGTCGCCGCTGTGGTAAGTCTTCGTGAGATCGCGGAGCTCAATCATAGGAGAGCGCCTCGATCGCATCCTGTTTCGCGGCTTTGAAACCCGGAAGCAGCGCGCCGATCAGCGATCCGGCGAGGGCGAGTCCCGCGGTTCTGGGCCACCAGGTCGTGACGATCACCATCGGGAACGTCGGGGCAAACGTTCGCAGCAGAAATTGCGCTCCGTAAGTCATCAGAATGCCGGCGATGGAACCCATGATGGCCAGCAGCGTCGTTTCGCGGAGTAGCATTCCCAGGATGTATGCAGGCGACGCGCCGAGCGCCTTCAAAATGCCAATTTCGCGGGTGCGCTCCAGCACGGCGGTATACATGGAGAGAGAGACGACTAGAAATCCGACCACGACGGCGATACCGATCACGACCTTCGTGAAGTTCTCGATCAGGGGAAGATTATTCGCGGTGAGCAGTGAGCTCATCTCTTCCATCGATATGACGGTGTAATCGTCGAGCTTTCGCTTCAGCGACGCAATCACCGAGGGGATGTTCGCGGGGTCGTCGACTTTGACCCACACGACCGATATCTTTCCGGTCTGCGAATATTGTTCCTGAAGCGGCCCAATTTTCGCAAACATGCGCGACATCTTTCCCGATTCGACGATGCCCGTCACCCGCCATTTCGTCCCGAAGTCGAGCTTCGATCCGGGCTTCAGATGATCCGTCTTGGCTTCCACCTCATCGACGATCAATTCATTGGGGCCAGTGAATGGGCCGCCCGCGATGTAACGAAATCCACCGCTCATTTCCTCGAATTCGTCGAGATGAATTCCGGCGATGGACTGGAACAGAGGGCCGACTTTCTGAATGAGGGTACCGGTGGCGAGCGCGACGTGCGGCTCCTTCCGGACGAGGTCCACCATTTCCTCGCGCATGTTCGCACCCGACATATTGAAGACGGAACTGCCCGGGGGAAACACGACAATCTCCGCGCCGGTGCCTCGCGAGCGCTCCGACATATCGCTGGTGACGCCACGGCTCACGCCGACCAGCGACAGGATCATCGTGACTCCCACGCCGATCAGGATTGCGCTCAGCAGCGTACGCACCGGGCGGTGCTTGAGGTTCTCAAAAACGAGACGATTGACCAACCTCTTAGTGTAACAGCCAAGCCGAATTTACAATCGCCAGCGCGGCTAGCGCCGCCGTCTCCGCGCGTAGAACCAGAGGGCCCAGCGATACCGGCGTGCACAAAGCGCCGCTGAATTGAAGCCGTTCTTCCTCGGTCCAGCCGCCTTCCGGTCCAATGAGAATCACCACGGTATCCTCGGGAGAGCGCACAGGGGGCAGAGCGGCATTCAACAGTTGCGTAGAGGGGTTTTCGTCGAAGACGAATCGATGAGTCGCTTCACGGTTGAGAACAGCCTCGAGAGACGCCGGCGCCGAGACTTCCGGCAAAAAAGCGCGGCGCGACTGCTGGCTGGCTTCGAGCGCGATACGACGCCAACGCTCGATTCGTTTGTGCGCCGCGCGCTCGAGACCGCGCTCGCTGCGGATGGTTTCGACCGGCACAATCTCAGAGACCCCGAGTTCTGTCGCTTTCTCGATCATCCATTCGAAGTGGTCAAACTTGATGAGCGCGGCGCAGAGCACCAGGCGAACGCCGAGCGCGGGTGCGGCGAGCTTTTCGATGGTGCGAAACGAGACGTGCTCTTTACGCGCGGTCTCGACTTCGGCAAGATAAACATTGCGATTATCTGAGATTTCGTATCGCTGTCCCGCCTCGACGCGGAGGACGCGAGTAAGGTGGCGGGCATCGTCGCCCGAAATTTCGGCGCGTCCACTTCGCACTTGATCAACAAAGAACCTGCGGCGCATACTATTCTGTATTCTTCATGATTTCGCATCTGCGTGGGGCGCTGCTCGAAAAGAATCCGAACATGGTGGTGGTGGACGTCCATGGCGTCGGCTACGAAGTGACGATCCCAGTGTCGGTTTATTCATCGCTACCGGCGATCGGCGCGGAGGTTGCGCTGTACATCCACACGCACGTCCGGGAGGACGCGCTGTCGCTGTTCGGATTCGTTTCGGCGGCGGAGAAGGCGTTGTTTGAGAAACGCGATCCGCGGCGGCGCGGTGGAGCAACTGGTGAAGATTCCGGGTGTGGGGAAAAAGACGGCGGAACGGATGGTGCTGGAGCTGCGCGACAAGCTGGATTCGATTGGCGTGCCTGCGCGCGCGGCGGGGGCCTCGTCGGCCGAGAGCAGCTTTAGCGCTACGGAAGAAGACACGATTTCCGCGCTGATGAATTTTGGTTCGACGCGAGCGTCGGCGGAGGCCGCGGTGACGAAGGCGCGGTCGGCGGACGGCGCGAACGATTTTGACGCGCTGTTCCGGAGGGCGTTGAAGCTGGTGCGCTGATCGCTCCCTATGGTCGCGGCTCGGTAGGGGAGAGCGAGAGAGGTTTACACTAAGACTTCATGCGAGAGCAGGGGATCGTTTCAGCATCGCTGCGCGAGGAGGAGAAGCAGTTTGAAGCGGCGCTGCGGCCGAGCAAGCTGGCGGATTTCGCCGGGCAGCCGAAGATCAAAGAAAATCTTTCCATCGCGATTGAGGCGGCGAAGAAGCGCGGCGAGGCGATGGATCACGTGCTGCTCTACGGACCGCCGGGCTTGGGCAAAACGACGCTCGCCGGAATTATTGCGGCCGAGTTGGGCGTGGGCATCCAGCAAACGTCGGGGCCGGTGTTGCAGAAAAAGCTGGACCTGAGCGGCATTCTCACGCACATCAATGACCGCGAGGTTTTCTTCATCGACGAAATTCATCGCCTGCTGCCGGACATCGAGGAAATGATTTATTCCGCGCTGGAGGATTTCCGCATGGACATTCTCATCGGCACAGGGCCGGGCGCGCGCACGCATTCGATGGAGATCAAGCGGTTCACGGCGATCGGCGCGACGACAAGGCAGGGCATGATCAGCGCGCCTTTGCGCGGGCGCTTTGGGTTGGTGCTGCGGCTGAATCCTTACGACGCAGTGGAATTGGGGAGCATCGTACACCGGTCGGCGCGGCTGCGGGGAGTATCGATCTCGAAGTGGCGCGGAAGGCTCTCGATTTGCTCGAAGTCGATCGCTTCGGACTCGATGAGATCGATCAGAAGATCATGATGACGGTGCTCGAAAAATACGGCGGCGGGCCGGTTGGTTTGAACACCATCGCGGCGTCGATCGACGAAGAACCGGACACCATCGAAGAAGTGTATGAGCCATATCTGATGCAGCTCGGGTTTCTGGATCGCACGCCGCGCGGGCGCATGGCGACGGATCGGGCTTTCGAATATTTCCAGGTGCCGCGGAAGGTGCGCGGCATACAAAACAGCTTATTTTAGTGCACTGAGTTGAAGTAGTTTGCGCCTGCCAGGTGGCGCGGACTTTAGTCTGCCGCGTCGGCTTCAGCCGACGTCTTCGCTTTCGTCCGATCCGGCCGGACATCGGCTGAAGCCGATGCTGCAAGCTAAAGCTCGCGCCACCGAGCTGGGTTACTTAGTGTATTTTCAACTCAGGACGCTAGGCAGCCACTTTTGAAACTCGTCTACATCGCGCTCGGCTCGAATCTCGGCGATCGCGCGGAGAATCTGCGCCAGGCCCGGGAACAGATCGACGCGGAGGATTTGCGCGTGCTGCGCGCGTCGTCCATTTACGAAACCGCGCCGCGCGACGTTGAACATCAGCCGTGGTTTCTGAATCAGGTGATCGAATGCGAGACGGACTTGTTTCCGCGTCAGCTGCTGGCGCGTTTGCAGAAGATCGAGCGGGCACTGGGGCGGAAACGCACGGTCGCCAAAGGCCCGCGCGAGATCGATCTCGATATTCTGCTGTTCGGTGACGCCGTGGTGAAGGCGCCCGAGCTGGAGGTTCCGCATCCGCGACTGGCGGAGCGGCGGTTTGTGCTGGAGCCGCTGGCCGAGCTGGCGCCGGACAAAAGGCATCCGGGCACGCGGCGGACGGTGCGGGAGATGCTCGCGGGAGTCGCGAATCAGGTGGTGCGGAAAATTTGAGCGCGGGCCGGCCAGACTGGGTTTCAAATGTCAAAGAACAATTTATCGGGCGCGCCCTTTAGCCAGGATGTTTACTTCGCCTGACGCGAATACCGGTCATGTACCGACGGACATCCAACGCACGCAGGCCCTCAGAGCAAGCAACTAGTATCGCCCCTCCTGGCCGGTTCCGTTCTCCGCTGGTAGAGCACATGAACTCCTCGCTTATAAATTAGGCGCCGGTTGTACGGGGCTTGGGCGGTGATGATGGGATGTTGTTGAAAAGGATCGCGATTGAGTTTCGTCTGACGACGGGACTGATTTGACGCAACCACGCCCAGGCGTCGACACGAGTGGCGACGCGGTACGCGCGTAGTGCGTGCGCCACCAGCGGCATTAGCGTGCGAGGACGGTGGATTTGTCGGCGGGGGTCATTTTCTCGGCGGCATAGCGGAGTACGAGACGGGTGGTTTTTTTGCGATTCGCTGCCAGAAAGCGCACTACATCGGCTGGGTTTTTCGGATAGGTTTCTTTGAGCAGCCAGCCGACGCCCTTCTGCACCATATCGTCCTCGTCTTCAATCAGAGGGCGAGCGATGCGTAAAATTGCGCGCGTGTGCTCGCCGCGCTTGGCGGAATAGACCAGCGCGACAGCGGCGGCGCGGCGTTTCCAGCGATTCTTCGAGCGCGTCCAGGAATCGAGTTGATCGATTAGCGTCGCGTCATTCGCGATCGATGCGCCTAACAGCCACAGGGACAGACCGTCGGTAAGCCCCCAGTTGTCGACGTAGCGATCGAGCCAGCTGGTGAACAGCGCGAACTCGCGGGCTCCGCATTGTTTCGCGAAACGGCGATATAAATAGCAGACGAGAGCGCCTTCCTCATGTTTGCGGCTGGCCCACAGCGCGGTCGAGAGGCGGTCGCGCACGGACACGGGCATTTTCTTGACGCGCGGGTAGATGTCGCGCGCGACGCGGTGAATTTCAGGCGCGGCGACGCCGAGACGCTCGAACTTGGCGCGAATTTCCGCGAGCAGTCCGTTCATGCCTTGGTCTCCACATCGGTGGGGCGCGCGGTGATGATTTTCACGCGGGCGATGCGGTTACGATCCATTTCTTCCACGATGAACGTGCGGGAGCCGTACGTCACCGATTCTCCAGGCCCGGGAATGTAGCCGAGACGGAACAGAAGAAAGCCGGCGAGGGTTTCGAATCCCGCGTCGCCCGGCAGTTCGATTTCGTATTGCGAGGCAAGATCCCTGATGCTCGTGCTGCCGTCGACCTCGACCACGGGCGCGCCGGCAACGGGCAGAGGACGGCGCACGTCATGCTCATCGCCGATCTCGCCGAAAATCTGTTCCAGAACGTCTTCGAGGGTCACGAGTCCGGTGATGGTTCCGAATTCGTCCACGACCATGGCCAGGTGCGCGTGTTTCTTGCGGAATTCGTCAACCAGTTGGTTGAGAGGCTTCGTCTCCGGCACAACCGGAACGTCGCGCAAATAGCGGCGCAGAAGAAACGGACGCGCGGGAATGCGGCGGTCCGCGGCGAATTTCCGTTCCTGCCACGCGCGCACCAGGTCCTTGTAATGAACGATGCCGATGATGTGCTCGGGCTTGCTCTCATAGACGGGAAGGCGCGAATACTTGTGCTCCAGGGTAATGCGGAGCAGTTCGTCGAGGGACGCGTCGACGGACACGGAAACGATTTCCATGCGCGGCGTCATGATCTGGCGCGCGTTCACTTCCCTCATCTCGAGGAGCTTCTGAATTGCGTCTTCCTCGAAGCCTTCGAGGTGCCCTTCGATCCTGCTCGATTCGACGATGAACTTCAATTCTTCAGGCGAATGGCCGCCGCCGGTGTGTCCTCCGTGCAAGCCGAGCGCCGCGCTCAACGCGGACGACGTGCGCTCGATCACGAATACGAATGGCGCGGAGATGCGCAGAAACACCAGCAAGGCGGGCGCCATCAGCAACGCCAAACGGTCTGCTTTTTCAATGGCCAGATTTTTCGGAACCACTTCGCCGATCACGAC